>CALHQN010000334.1 GCA_938036585.1 uncultured Campylobacter sp. | reverse complement strand
CAAATATAAAATTATAATTTAAAATTTTTATTTTATATTTGCATCCTTAGTAACAATTATTATTGATACTAAGGATGCAAATATAAAATAAGAAGATTAGAAATATATTGAAATTATTGACATTTTCTAAAACTATGTTATACTTTATTGTGTATTTTTACTAAATAAGGGGGAGGTGAAAATAATTGGAAAAAGTCTATAAAAGTAGAATATACAGAATTCTTTTTAATCTTTTATGTGGTGCTGCACTTTCATTTTTTGTCTTTTACATAGCACAAATCTGGTTAACACAATTAACTTCAATTATCATAACAGCTTTAATTTTCTTATCTTATATATGGTTAGTAATCTGGGGAAATTTTATTACTATAATTGTAACTGATAAAGAACTTATTGTTAAAAATGGAAAAAAAGAAGATAGATATGAATTTAGTAAATATCATTTTCGTGCCAAAACTGTTTCGTCAAGAGGTGATACAGAGTGTACTTTGTATGCTATTGATGAGAATGGAAATGAAACTATTATTGATTGTGAATTAATTGGAATTGGACAATTTATGGAACTAATAAATGATTTAAAATTAGATGGTAGTGAAAAAGTAAATAAAATAAACACAATTAAAAAAGATAAGTAATAAAAATTAAAGGAGAGAAAAATTATGAGAAATATATATCTTTATGTTGCTGTATTTATTATTTTTGGAGTTGGATATCAAATTTTTATGTATATGTATGCAAACAGAAGAAAAAAGGAATTACTTGAATGGTTAGAAAAAAATCCTAAGGCTGCCAAAGTATATATTGCAAAAACTTCAAGTTTACTTGGCTCTATATTTACTCCAAGTAGCATAAGACTTATTGCTATTGATGATAATCATCCAATGACTTCTTTTGCAGAAGGTTTTAAACAAGGATTCTATCTTGCACCTGGAAAACATAGAATAACTTCATCTTTTGAAAAAACTAGACCTGGTTTTTTCTCTAAAACAGTTACTACACAATATGCTCCTTCTACTCAAGAAGTTGAAGTGGAAGCAGAAAAAACATATATCTATTCTTTTGATAAGAAAAATGAACAATATACTTTTACAGAAGTAAATCAATAATAAAAAATTTGACAAATTATTTATATTTGTGCTATACTTGGAAAAAATTTTAAAAAGGAAAAGATGAAACTGGTTTCAACGAGAGATTTTTCGCAAAAAGCGGATCTTAGCTACGCGCTGCTAAATCCGAGCGCGAGCGGCGGCGGTCTTTTCAGCCCCGAGCGGCTGCCGCTTTTGAGCGAGGATTTTTTTAAGCAGTGCGAGGATCTGAGCTATAAACAGATCGCGCTTAAAATCATCGAGAGTTTCGATTTTGACGTAAGCAGCGAGGTCTTTGAGAGTGCGCTAAAGCGCTACGATAAATTTGAAAATCCCGCCTGCCCCGTCCAGATCAAAAAGCTAAGCGAAAACGCCTATATTTTGGAGCTTTACCACGGCCCGACGCTCGCGTTTAAGGATATGGCGCTACAGCCCTTCGGCGCGCTTTTAAAAAGCATCGCAAAATCCAGGAATGAAAAATTTTTAATAATGTGCGCCACGAGCGGCGACACGGGGCCTGCGACGCTGGAGGCATTTGCGGACGACGAGAATATCAAAGCAGTCTGCCTCTACCCGCAGGGCGGCACGAGCGAGATACAGCGCCAGCAGATGGTCAAACAAAGCGCGGCAAATCTTAAAATTTTAGGCGTGCGCGGCAACTTCGACGATACGCAACGCGCGCTAAAATCGCTGCTGGCTGACGATGATTTCAAAAATGAGCTCGCGCGGGCGAATTTAAATCTAAGCGCCGCAAACTCCGTAAATTTCGGCAGGATTTTATTTCAGATCATCTACTACCTCTACGCTAGCATCTATTTCTCAAAGCACGGCGTATTGGGCTATGAGCAAAATTTAAAGCAAAGCGATCAGTGCGCGACGTGCGGCAAAAATTTTGGCGCCGCGGCAGGCGCAAGCGGCGCAGAGAGCGTAAAACCGAATGCCAAGCCTAGCAGCTTTGACGTCATAGTGCCTAGCGGAAATTTCGGCAACGCGCTGGGAGCGTATTTCGCCAAAAAAATGGGCGCAAAGATCGGTAAAATCAAGATCGCTTCAAACGCGAACAATATCCTAACCGAGCTTTTTACGAGCGGGATCTACGATCTGCGCGGGCGCGAGCTCATCCGCACAATCAGCCCTGCGATGGATATTTTGATTAGCTCCAACGTCGAGCGGCTGCTTAGCGATATGTTCGGCGATGCGCGCACGAGCGAGCTGATGCAGAGCCTGGCGCGAGATAAATTTTATAAGCTTAGCGCGAGCGAGTTTGCGAAGCTGCGTGAGGTCTTCGAGGCGGATTTTTGCGACGATACGCAGTGCGCTAAGTTTATCAAGCAAGAAAGCAGCCGCGGCGTGCTGATCGACCCGCACACGGCGACCTGCTTCAAGCTACTTGACGAAAGCCGCCTAAATCTCGTCATCTCGACCGCTAAGTGGATTAAATTTACGCCGTCGATGATCGGCGCGATCAAAGGCAGGGCTTGCGAGGATGAAAGGGCCGATATGATCGCGCTTTCAAAGGAATTTCGCAGCGACATCCCGCCGCAGATCTCGCGCCTTTTCAGCGCGCCGCAGGTACACTCCAGCGTCGTGGAACAAAGCGAGATCAAAAGCGCCATAATGGAGTGGATAAAAAAATGATAGTAATCCCAGCGCGCCTTGCTTCGACGCGCTTTAAAAATAAAATTTTATGTGAGTTCGGCGGCGTGCCGATGTTTATCAAAACGGCTCAAAATGCCGCCAAGGCAGACCGCGTGCTAATCGCCGTAGATGAGCCGCAAATTTTAAAGATCGCGCAAGATTACGGCTTTGACGCCGTTCTCACCGCGCGCGAGCATCAAAGCGGTACCGATCGCATCGCTGAAGCGGTCGCAAACGCAGCGCTTGCGGAGAACGAGATCGTCATCAATATCCAAGCCGACGAGCCCTTTTTCGAGAGCGAAAATTTGATTAAATTTAAAGATTTCGCCCACGCCATGATCGCGCAAAAGGGCGCATTTATGGCGAGCTGCTACAAATATATAAGTCAGAAGGCGGCAGAGGATCCAAATTTAGTCAAGCTCGTGCTTGATAATGCGGGCTTTGCGATCTATTTTTCGCGCTCGCTCATCCCCTACCCGCGCGCGGCATGCGAGTGCTACCTCGGTCACATCGGCATCTACGCATACAGCGTGCGAAATTTAAAGCGCTTTTGCGCCCTGCCCGCCTCGGTGTTGGAAGATACCGAAAAACTCGAGCAGCTTCGCGCCATAAGCGCGGGCGAGAAGATCGCGATGCTAGGTATCGAGACTGCAAGCATCGGCATCGACACGCCACAGGATTACGAGCGCGCGCTAAAGGAGTTCGGCAATGGAATTTAAAATTTACTCGTTATACGGCGCACTGTTTGGAGCGCAGAGGCCTGCCGCGGAGCGTAAAATTCTAACGCAACGCGAAATTTTAGCGGCGCGCGGAATTTTAAAATTTAAAGATGCGAGCACAAGATGAACTACGATGAATACAGATCCGCAGTAGATACGCTAAATGCATGGGCGCGGGCATATTACACCGACGATAAACCGATCGCAAGCGATGAGGAGTACGACGAGCTTTATTCGCAAGCGGAGAAATTTGAGGAGCAAAATCCCGAGCTCGCGCTGCCCTACTCGCCCACAAGGCGCATCGGAGGCTCGATCAGCGAGGGCTTTTCTAAGCTCGCTCACGGCGCGCAGATGTGGTCGATGGAGGATATTTTTGGCGACGCGGACCTTTTGGCGTGGCTAGCTCGCGGCGAGAAGAGCGGCGCGCAGTTTTACGTCGAGCCAAAATTTGATGGCGCGAGCTTAAATTTAACCTACGAAGGCGGCGTGCTGATAAGCGCGGCGACGCGCGGCGACGGGCTCGTGGGCGAGGACGTGACGCAAAACGCAAGAGCGATCAAATCGGTGCCGCTTCAGATCCCCTACGCGCAAAGGATCGAGATCCGCGGCGAGACGCTGATCGCCAAGAGCGATTTTGACGCGCTAAACGACGAGCGCGCCGCAAACGGCGAGAGCCTGTTTTCAAACCCGCGCAACGCCGCCGCAGGCAGCCTGCGCCAGCTAGATAGCGCGATCGTAGCGAAGCGGAAACTAAAATTTATCCCGTGGGGAGTGGGCGAGCATTCGTTAAGCTTTGCGCTGCACTCGCAGATAATGGAGTTTGTGCGCAGCCTTGGTTTCTTACGCGACGAGTTTTGCCGCATCTGCACGGGCGCGAGCGAGATCAGGAGCGCATACGAGACGCTGCATAGCATGCGCGCAAGCAAAGATCTGATGCTAGACGGCATGGTAATCCGCGTAAACGAGCTTTCAAAGTGCGCCCAGATGGGCTATACGGTGAAATTCCCGCGCTTTATGGTCGCGTACAAATTCCCCGCGGTCGAAAAGGTAACGCGGCTGCGCGAGATCAATCTGCAGGTCGGCCGCACCGGCGCAGTCACTCCCGTAGCCGTCGTAGATAGCGTAAATATCGACGGCGCGAACGTTTCAAACGCGACGCTTCATAATTTCGACGAGATCGCGCGGCTGGGGCTGATGAAAAATGATTTCGTAGGCATCATCCGCAGCGGCGACGTAATCCCGAAGATCACAAGCGTTTACAAACAGCGCAGAGACGGCACGCAGAGCGAAATTTCGCGCCCGGGTAGCTGCCCGGTTTGCGGCGAGAGGCTGCTTGACGAAGGCGCGCTCATAAAGTGTCAAAACCTCGATTGTAAGGCGCGCGTGATAGGCTCGCTGATCTATTTCTGCTCCAAAAAATGCATGAATATCGAAGGGCTAAGCGATGCGACGATCACGCAGCTTTTTGAAAGCGGCAAAATTTCAAAGATCGGCGACATTTACGCCCTCGGCGCGCAGGATTTGGCGGATCTTGAGGGCTTTGCGGATAAAAAAATTTCAAATCTTTTGGGCGCGATAAATGCGAGCAAAAATGCGCCGCTTGAGCGCTTCATCGCTTCTTTGGGGATCGAACACATCGGCGAGGTGGCCGCGCGCAAGATCGCCGCGGCATTCGGGCAGGATTGGCTGGATGCGAGCGAGGATGAAATTTTGCGGCTGGAGGGCTTTGGAGAGGCGATGGCAAGGAGCCTAGCGGAGTTTTGCAAGATAAATCGCGAAAAAATTCTAAATTTAAGCGAAATCATCACGCCTCGCGCGCCCCAGATGCAGACCGTCAAAAGCGCCTTCACGGGCCGCAGCGTCGTCATCACCGGCACGCTCAGCCGTCCGCGCGACGAGTTTAAGGCCAGGCTTTTGGCGATGGGCGCGAAGGTGCAGGGCTCGGTATCTGCCAAGACCGACTTCGTACTCGCAGGTGCAGAAGCGGGTTCCAAGCTGCAAAAAGCTCGTTCGCTTGGCGTGCGGGTGATCGATGAAAGCGAGTTTGAAGCGCTTGCGAGCTCGCTGCAAACGCCCGGCACAAATCCACCTAGCAAGAGCGAGCCTGAAGCGCTCGCGGGGAGCGGCGAGTGAAGGTTTTTTGCTTGGCGCTAAACCCGCACTCAAACGGAGCGGGATTAAATTTCAAAAGAAACCTCCGTCCTGCGGCGCTTGTATCTTTTACAAAGCGCGAGAATTTTAAAAATTTTAAAGAGTGTGAGGGGGCGGTAAATTTGCCGCTAAAAGCGAGGGTAGAAAATCGAGCGGTCGGCGCGGTATCGTCAGGCTTTGAGGCGCACTCAAAAATGGCAAACCGAGAGGCGGTTTCTGCGAGGCGCGCGGGCTCCGTCTGCCGCAGCGCTAAAACGGCGGGCGCGATGCCGATAGATGCGGCTGCAAGCAAGAATATCTCAAATTTTGCGGCGCGCGAACACTGCGCCGATAGGAAAAATTTTAAAATTTTCGCTAGCGACGAGATAGAATTTACAACGCACGGCGAGCCAAAACCTGCAACGCACAGTATGGTTAAATTTACGGCGTGCAGCCGGCTGAAATTTGAGCCTTGCAACACTGCTGCCCGCGACTTTGCTATGCGCGATAAAATTTTAAACCCAAGGCCACTCAAAAGCTGCGTAAGCTCTAAAATTTCATCGCGGCGCGGAGAAAAAGCAAAATGAGATTTGATCTGCTCGTCGCAAATACGCTTAAAATCAGCAGAAATCAGGCCGCCGCGCTGATAAAACAGGATAAAATTTTGCTGCGAGGCGCCGTGCAAAACAGACCCTCCGCGCAGATCGCGCCCGAGCAGAGCGGCGAAATCAGCGCGACCGATCAAATTTACGTAAGCAGGGGCGCGCTCAAA
>CALHQN010000333.1 GCA_938036585.1 uncultured Campylobacter sp. | reverse complement strand
TCCGGTTAACGGCTTCGTATCAGAGTGGTTTACCTATCAAGGAATGCTTCAAGGTGCTAAAGAGAGCGGAATTTTCATTAGATACGCTTTCTCGCTAGCAGTAGTCGCACTTGCGCTTACGGGCGTTTTGGTCGGTATGCACTTAAAACTATATGCGGTAATCTTTGCAGGAACTCCAAGAGATGAAAAAATTTGGGAAAACGCAAAAGAAAGCCCTCTTGGAATGGTTTTAGGAATGATCATTTTGATGATCGGCTGCGTGGGCTTCGGCGTGGGCGCGCACTTTATAGTGGATTACATTATGCAGGCTGTAAATTCTATCACGCAAAACACCCAATATATCGCAAGCCTCGGCGCTACGTCAATCACTTCGCCTTTGGGAAGTATCGTCTCGACTCCGCTCATCGCGGTCATATTGTGTTCTACAATGTTGCTTCCTTTTATAATCCTAGCGGTTATGAAAGCAAATCGTAGCAAGCCTAGAGAAACCGATCCTTGGGCATGCGGCTTTAAATATAGCTCTCGTATGCAGATGACAGGCGGTCCTTTCACCGGCGACCTAAGAAAAATTATGGATTGGCTATTTAAGGGCCATAAACGCAGAATCGAGCAGAACGGCTACTTCGGACCGATCGAATACCACAACCATCCGCAAGATATCTGGTGGTCGATGATTTATGAGCCGGTAATCGAGTGGAGTAAAAAAGTCGCCGATAAGATAGGAATCATTCAAAGCGGCTATACAAACGTCTATACGCTTTATATTATGATCTATCTTTGCGCGATACTGGGCGTCGGCTATTTCTTGATTTAGGGGGAGATGATGCAAACTATACAAACTATATTTTTGATGATATTTCAAGTCGCAGTTATCGTCCTAATCGCCCCGCTATTTGACGGAATGGCGAGAAAACTTCGCGCCAAACTTCAATCAAAACAAGGAAGCGATTTTTTCCAGACTTACCGCGATATTATTAAGCTTTTCAAGCGCGGCAGGACCGTTCCTGCATGCAGCCACTGGGTATTTAGGTGGGCTCCGTTTTTCCTATTCGCTACTTCGGCGGCAATTTTAGCGGCGATCCCTATTACCTATAGCGGCGTTAAATCGGATAATGTTATTTTCGGCTATCCCGATATTTTCGTCATTATCTATCTCGGCGCGCTTTTACGATTTGTTTTCGGTGCGGCTTCGTTAGATAGCGGCAACCCGTTTGCCGCAACCGGCGGCGGACGTGAGCAGATGCTTGCGGTTTATGTTGAGCCGGTAATGATGATGTGCCTCATCGCAGTTATGCTCGCGGCAGGTACTTCAAATTTAGTCGAAATTCAGAAGATGGTGCGAAGCGGAGAGATAGGTTATCAAATTCCAAGCTTTGCCGTCGCATCGATCGCATTTTTATGGTGTATGTATGTAGAGACCGGCAGAAAGCCATTTGATCTTGCTGAAGCTGAGCAAGAGCTTCAGGAAGGCTTGCTTGGCGAATACGCAGGTAGCGATCTTGGCTTAGTACAAGCAGCGCTGATTTTGAAGCAATTTGCGATGATCGGTCTATTTTTAACGATATTTGAGCCATGGAATTTTAACAATCCGTTTTTAGCCATCATAATCTTCGTCCTAAAAGCTGGCGTATTCTATGTCGCAGCAGTCTTCATCGACAACTTCGGACCGAGATTTAGAATGACTTCAAGCCTTCGTAAAATTTCATGCGGCGCTCTTGCCATCGCTTTTGCGGCATTAACGCTTTACGTAGTAGGATTTTAAGATGACTAGTATCGATATTTTAGCAATCTGTATGATAATAACGTCGCTAGCGGTATTCGGACTTAGAAATTTAAAACTTTCCGTCGGAATTTACGCAGTTCAGACGTTACTTTTGGTGAGCATATTTTTTATGCTGTCTTCTACCTTCAATGCGCCGCAGCTTAAAATTTGGGCGGTAGTGGCATTTTTTACGAAAGTTCTTTTTGTACCGGGAATCGTATTTTTCCTAATCAAAAAACTCGGCGTCATCAGTGAGGATGAGCCGGTGGGCGGCTTTTTCGTAAGCCCCGTTATCGCTATGGGATTTTCTTTGGCGATTGCAATGACGATAAGTCCGATTCTTTTAGAATTCTCGCTAATTCAGGAAAGAATCATGCTAATTGCGGCGGTAACCGTATTTATGATGGGAATTTTCGGCTTCATGCTTAGAAACTCTTTCATCAAGCAAATTTTGGCCTACTGCCTCTTTGAAAACGGCATCCATCTAAGCCTTGCGCTTATGGCTTACAATTCGCACGAGCTAGTCGAGCTTGGAATTTTAACCGACGCGATCTTTGCGGTCATCATAATGAGCGTCTTGGCGGTTAGATTTTACAAAGCTTACGATGGGCTTGATACGTCCAAAGCTTCAAATTTAAAGGGATAAAGATGAATAGTTTACTTTTTATATTGATTCTTCCTTTGGTCGGTGCGTTGATACTGTTTTTATGTCCTAAAAATTTCAAACTGCTTAGTATGCTGCACGTTTTAATCTCTGCGGTTACTTCGGCAGCGCTGCTTTGCAATGTGGGCAAACTTATCAGCGGAAACTGGGAGCCTTTTTACGAATTCAATAAATTTCTATTTTTAGACAGTCTCGGCTGTGTATTTTTAGTACTAATTGCGGTAACGGGCTTTTTGGTAAATTTATATTCCACCACCTATATGAAATGGGAGATACAGGGCGGTCATTTGGATCTTGGCGATCTTAGAAAATACTATGCGCTCTGCCACGTTTTCGTTTTTACGATGACGCTTAGCGTTATCTGCAATAACGTCGCGTTTATGTGGGCTGCGGTAGAGGCTACTACGTTAGCTTCGGTATTTTTGGTCGCTATTCATAAAGATAAGAAATCTACCGAGAGCGGTTACAAATATATCGTTATCTGCTCGATCGGCTTAGCGTTCGCGCTTTATGCTACCGTTTTACTATATGCGGCTACATTCAAAATCACCGGCGACGGCCAAGCTTCTATGCTTTGGACTAGCATTATGGATCACGCCAAAGGCTTAAACCACGATGCTATAAAGCTTATCTTTATCTTTGCGTTGATCGGTTTTGGTACCAAAGCAGGACTTGCTCCTACTCACACTTGGCTTCCGGATGTCCACGCAGAGGGACCGGCTCCTATTTCAGCCTTGCTTTCGGGCGTACTTTTAAAATGCGCTATGCTTGCGCTATTTAGATACTATGCCGTGACCGCTCAGGCGGTAGGATCAGGCTTTGTTTGCCAAGTAATGTTGATCTCAGGAACGATCACGCTATTTGTCGCAGGAATTTTCCTCGTCCGTCAGCACGACGTAAAGAGAATGTTTGCTTACCACTCGGTTGTTCATATGGGCGTTATCGCGTTTGCGCTAGGTGTCGGCGGTAAATTTGGACTATTTGCAGCGATCTTTCACTGCCTAGCTCACAGCTTTACTAAGGCTCTTGCATTCTGCTCTACCGGTAATATCGCTAGAATTTACGGCCATAAAAATATGACCAAGATGGGCGGCATGATAAAGATCGCTCCGATTACTACGATAATGTTCGGCGCTGCGGTCTGCTCGCTCGTAGGCGTGCCGGCGTTCGCGATCTTCGTCAGCGAATTTAATGTATTCCACGGAGCGATCGAAAACGGTCAATATTTTGCGGTAGCATTATTTGCGATCGCGCTCGTAATCATTTTCGTTGCGGACTTCGCGCACTTCAATATGGCAAGCTTCGGTCAGCCTAAAGGCGAAGTGGTTTACGCAAAAGAGATGAGCCTGTTTGAAAATTTACCGTTGATTCTACTTTGCGCCTTAGTTATAATTTTCGGCGTTTGGCATGTACAAGATTTCTGGTCGCTCGTCAACAACGGCGTTCAAATAATGATGAGAGGTTAAAAATGAGAGGCGATAAATTTGTAGAAATTTTAAGAACCAAAGTTAAAATTTTGGACGTAACCCGCCAAGCCGAGGATCAGATCACAGTTTTAGTAGATAGAAACGATCTTCCGCTTGCGGTAAAAACGCTATATTACGACATCGGCGGATTTCTCAGCACGATGATCCCTAGCGATGAGCGCGAAATCAACGGAAATTTCGCGCTTTACTATGCCATATCGATGGAGGGCTCAAAGATGACCGAGGCGGATGATTTCGCCGCCGAAGATAAATGCTTCGTCACGGTTAAGACTTTGATCCCGGGCTCCGATCCGACCTTCCCGTCGGTGACTCCTTTGGTGCCTGCTTGCGTATGGTACGAAAGAGAAGCTTTCGATATGTTCGGCCTGATCGCCGAGGGCTTGCCTGATAAACGCCGCCTAGTTTTAGCAGACGATTGGCCTGATGGACTTCATCCGCTAAGAAAAGACGCGATGGATTACCGCTATAGGCCGGATCCGGTCGCTCATCAAGATGAGCCGGAGGCGGAGTTTTTATTCCCTACCGGCGACGGCGTAGTGGACGTTCCGCTAGGACCTCTTCACGTAACGAGCGATGAGCCGGGGCACTTTAGGCTGTTTTGCGACGGCGACGAGATTATAGATGCGGACTACCGCCTGTTTTATCAGCACCGCGGTATGGAAAAGCTAGCCGAAAACCGTATGAACTACGATCAGATGGGCTATCTTGCAGAGCGCGTCTGCGGAATTTGCGGCTACGCTCACGCGATTGCGTGTATCGAAGCGGCGGAAAAGGCTATCAGGCTTGAAATTCCGCTTCGCGCACAGGCCATCCGCGTTATCTGCCTTGAGATCGAGCGCCTTCACAGCCACCTTTTAAATATCGGTCTAGCTTGCGAGGTAACGGGTAACTACAACGCTTTCATGCATATCTTTAGAGTGCGCGAGTACTCTATGGAGCTAGCCCAGCTCGTAACCGGCGGTCGCAAAACTTACGGCAACGTCATTATGGGCGGACTTCGCCGCGATATGACCGATAATGAGATCCGCAAGGGTATCGAGATCATCAATAAACTCGACATCCAAATTTCTGAAATTTGGGACGCCGTGATGGAGGATAAACGCCAGATCGGACGCTGGAAAGGCGTAGGCGTATTGGATCGTCAAATAGCGCGCGACTTTAGTCCGGTAGGTCCGAATATGCGCGGCTCCGGCTTTAAACGCGATAACCGCTACGATCATCCTTATGATTTCTTCAATAAGATAGAATTTGAAGTAGCCGTAGAACATGGCTGCGACGTTCTAAGTCGCGAGATCGTAAGATATAACGAGCTTAAGCAATCGATCCATATCATCCGCCAATGCTTTGAGCAGATGCCGCAAACTCCGATCAGCATCGATCCTCAAACGATGATCAAGCCGGAAAATTACGCTCTAGGTCACGACGAGGCGCCGCGCGGCGAAAACGTCCACTGGATCATGCAGGGCAACGCGCAGAAGGTTTATCGCTGGAGATGTCGCGCCGCTACGTATAACAACTGGCCGAGCTTGCGCTATCAATTCCGCGGAAACAATATCTCGGATGCCGCGCTAATCGTCTGCTCGCTCGATCCATGCTATTCCTGCACCGAGCGCGTGACTTTAGTTGATATTAATAGTGGAAAGAGTAAAATTCTAACCGAAAAAGACCTTAAGAAATTTTGCCAAGAAGGCAAGGCTAGCAAAAAGGATTTAAGATGATGAAGTTATTCGATATTACCGAAAAATACGGTAAAGCGACCTATGCTTATCCATTCGAGCCTTATATCGTACCCGAGAATTTTCGCGGTCAGCCCGAATACACTTACGATCTTTGTATAGGCTGTGCGGCATGCGGAATCGCATGCCCGTCCAATGCGATCGAGCTCAAGATGAACGAGGCTCAAACCAAGCTTGTTTGGGAGTTTGATTGTGGACGCTGCATATTTTGCGGACGCTGCGACGAGGTTTGCCCTACCGGCGCCGTAAGGCTCGGAAGCAGCTTTGAGCTAGCCGTTAAATTTGACAAAAGCGCGCTCATTCAACGCGGCGAGCTTGAGATGCAAAGATGCAGCTGCTGCGGCGAGCCTTTGTCGCCGAAGAGACTTATAAATTACACCCTAGAAAAACTAGGTAGTGCAAATTTACTCCCGGGCAGATTGGAAGAGGCTAAAAAGTACCTCTATATCTGTCCTGAATGCAAAAAGGCTCAATCGGTTGAGAGAATAACCAAAGGTTTAGAGGAGGCAATAAAATGAGTTTATATCAAGTCCCCGACAATATCAAAAACGCAAACGATCTGACTGCGAAGTTGGAGCATCTAAAAAATATCCAACGAAGCTTCAGCGTTTATCGCATCGACTGCGGCAGCTGTAACGGATGCGAGATCGAAATTTTTGCCGCCATTACGCCGATGTGGGATCCGGAGCGTTTCGGTTTTAAACTAGTCGCAAACCCTCGCCACGCAGATATCTTAGTCTGCACCGGCCCGGTTACTCGCCAGATGTATTATCCGCTGCTTCGCGCTTATGAAGCAGCACCCGATCCTAAGATCGTAGTGGCTCTCGGAGCCTGCGGAAGCACGGGCGGAATTTTCCACGACGCATATAGCGTTTGGAGCGGTATCGATAAGATTATCCCGGTAGACGTCTATATCCCGGGCTGTCCTCCGCATCCTGCGAGCATTATCTACGGGCTCGGTATGGCGCTTGGCATCATCG
>CALHQN010000332.1 GCA_938036585.1 uncultured Campylobacter sp. | reverse complement strand
CAGGCAGGGCAGGCGGAAAAGACTGCGCCTGATGAGGCTGCCGCCAAAAAGAACAAAGGTAAAAAATGAGATTTATTGCCGCAAAAGTTTTAGACGAGCAAAGGAGCGAAGAATGAGCCTAATCGCAAACATCAAAGAAAACGAAGGCTTTTGCGGTGAAATTTATGAGGACACAAGGGGCTACAAGACTATCGGCTACGGCTTTTTAGTTTCGGCCTTGAGCCCCGAAGAGCTAGCGCTAAACGGCGGAAAGATAGAGCCGATGGGCCGCGCGGCGGCGGATCAAATTTTAGAGCTGAAATTAAAAAAGTTAAAGCCTAGGGTATTTGAAGCCTTTGCCTGGCTTCAAGACAAACCGCAAAACGTGCAGGACGTAGTGATAGAGATGTGCTATCAGATGGACGTTAACAAGGTTAAAAAATTCGTTACGACGCTTCACTACATAAGAACTAGCGAATATGAAAAGGCTATCGCAAACGGGCTTCGTAGCCTCTGGGCGCAGCAAACTCCAAATCGTGCAAAGAAGGTGTTAAATGGGCTTCTTAAACATTAAACTTATCGGCATCGCCTTTGCGGCGACGCTGGTCGCAAGCGGGATCTGCATAGCGCTGCTAAAAAGCGATATTTCGCAGCTAAGTACCGAAAATGTAAAGCTTAAGGCGCAGCTAGGGCAATGCGAGCTAAACCTAAGCTTGCAAAACGCCGCGATCAAATCCCTTGAGGTGAATGCAAGCCGCCGCAACGAGGATAAGATCAAAAACGTTTCAAAAATTTACATAAAAGACAAAAGTTGTGAGGCGGAACTTGATGCGTATAAAAAACTTCTTGATAGCGCTTTTTAGCGTACTTTGTTTATGGGGCTGCGGCGCAAAGGAACCGCAGGTAAAGCAGGTCTATGTGCCTGTGCGCTGTAATCTGAAAATGCCGCTTAAACCTGCGGCAAACGGCAGCTTTGAAGCGCACAAAGAGCTTGTGAGGTATTTTTTGAGATGCGAAGAGATAGCCAAAGACTGCACGAAAGAAGAGTAATGGACGATCTACAAACCCTACTAAATAGAACATATTGGTTTATTATTATTGCCGTAGCCTGCCTTGTAAGTGCGGTAAAGACGCTAAGCAAACCGCGAGCTACAATAGGCGGATATCTACTTGCCTTTTTAAGCGGGTTTATCGGTGCGATACTTTTTTGCTATTTAGGAGCGGAGATCACGCTTTATTTTACCGGCAGTTCGCGATTTGGGCTAGCCGTGGGCGGTTTTTTTGCATGGCAAGGCGGGGATTGGATTAAAAAGCTGGTTGAGAAGATTATAAACGATAAATTTGGCAAAAAGTCTACATTCGACGATGAGGACGAACAATGAGCAATAACCTAAACGAGATCGGCATCATCAGTGAAGTAGGCGGGGATCGCGCAAGGGTTGCGATCGGCGATATGGTCACCGACTTCTTACCCGTATTTCAGCCTTTTGCCAATTCTTTCGCCACGGGCTTTGCGCCGATTCGCGTGGGAGAGCAGGTGCTTGTGCTGCCGATACGAGGCGAGCTCAATGCAGGCGTAATCCTGCGCGGTATCTATCAGACCGCCCACAAAGCGAGCCCAACCGATACGAAGATCCACGCAAGCTTTGAGGACGGAGTGAGCTTTTCGTATGATACGGCTAGCTCCAGCCTTGAAATTTCAAGCCCGAAGCAGATCAATATCACCTGCGAAAACGCAAGCTTGACCGCAAAATCGGTGAGCGTAAAAGCGGATGATACTACCGTACAAAGCGGCAATATCAAGCTTTTGGGAAATACGATCATTCAAGGATCGATCACTACGAGCGGAAGCAGCGGAGGAAGCGGAAGCTTTGAGATCAACGGCGATGTGAAAGTTACGGGAAGCCTCAAAACAAGCGGAGATATAAGCGACGGCAGAGGCTCACTTTCTAGCCATACCAACGGCGGAGTAGCGAGGGATTAAGATGAAATACCTAGTAAGCGTAGAAGATAGTATCAGAGATATCCTCAGCACCCCTATCGGCTCGCGCGTGATGCTACCCGAATACGGCAGCCGTCTCTTCGAGCTGATCGATAGACGGATCAATGATGAGTTTCGCGCTGATTTGAGCTATTTCGTCATTGAGGCGGTGCAAAGATGGGAGAAGAGAGAGCAGATCGACGAAGTGAAGCTCGTGAGCTTCAAAAATCACAAGCTCAGCTTTAAAATTGTGCTCACCGACGGCAAAGAGATCGGAGTGGAGCTATGAGTTTTCTTAAAAATTTGCCTTATCCGAACGTTATCGAGCAACTCAGCTATGATGAAATTTTAAAAGCCGTTAAAGAGCTTTTTAAAAAGCATCTAAATGACGATGAAATTTCGCTTCTTGAGAGCGATCGCTTTTCAGCCTTGCTTGAGACGCTCGCATATCGCGAACTTCTTTTGCGCGCCCGTATCAATAGCGCCGTAAAATCTATGCTGCTACCTTTTGCGCAGGGGGCTGATCTGGATAATATCGTTGCGATGTACGGCATAGAAAGGTTAAGAGGCGAAAGGCCGACGGCGAGCGTAAAATTTAATCTCTCCGCCGCGCTTGGATACGACGTGCTGATCCCTGCGGGATTGGTACTCGCCTCGCAGAACGGACAAACTGCGAAACTCAAAGAGAGTTTGCAAATCAAGGCGGGACAAACGAGTATAACCGGCATCAGCATATTAGATGCATTCGTAAAAGAGAGTGCGGCCAAATGCGAGCTCATTCAAACCCCGCTGCCTTTCGTATTGCAAGCAAAACAAGAAGGAAGCTTTGGCGGCGGCGCTGAAGTAGAGGACGACGAGCGGCTACGCGAGCGCGCCGTGCTAGGTCTAGAGCGATTTAGCACCGCAGGGGCGGCGGGCGCATACGTCTATCACGCCCTTACAGCCAACGCAAAGGTGATAGAAGCCATAGCGCTTAACGGCGGGCCCGGCATCGTAAAAGTGTATGTCAAAAGCAGCGACGAAAGCGAAGCGGTGCTTGAGTCGGTGCGTACTGCGCTAAACGACGAAAAAGTGCGCCCGCTAACCGATACCGTCATCGTTGCAAATGCCACCAAAAAGGCGGTAAATATAAAAGCACAGCTGGAATTAACGGATCTTTTTTTGCAGGCGGAGATCCAAAACGCTATCGATGCGGTGCAAAAAAGCCTGCCTTTAGGCGAGGATTTAAACTTAAGCCGCATCTATAGCACCCTTCATCAAAACGGCGTATACCGGGTAGGCTTGAGCTCGCCCACTGCCGATATAAAAGCGGATAAGCACGAGTATATCGTGATGAGTTTTGAGCTCAGCTTTGCAAAGGCTAATCTATGAGTATTCTACCGATCGGAAAGCCAAAATTTGATAAGAAGCTTGACGACCTTTTTGGCGTGCGTTTAGACGGACTGGATATCGGCACGATCAATATCCTCGCTCACACCGCGCCCGCAAGCATCTTGCCCCATCTGGCGGCAAGCTTTGATGTAGATATAGAAGGGCTGAGCGAATATAAAGCTCGCGAGCTCATATGTGGGGCTTTTGAGATCAAACGCTTAAAGGGGACGCTCTACTCGGTAAGAACGGCCGTGCAAGCAGTCGATAGCGGCGCTGCGATCATCGAGGGGAATTTAAGCCAGAAATATAACGGCTCTTTGAAGTACGACGGAGCGCGCAGATACGGCTCAAACAACCACTGGGCGGAGTATTCAATCATATCTAGTATGAATTTAGATGCAGCCCGTGCGGCGCAGATCAGGGCTAGAGCAGCCAAATTTGCACCCGCTCGCTGCATACTCGTAAGCGTCGATAGCAGAGGCGAGCTGCTATATAACGGTAACGCGACTTATAACGCCGAATTTAACTACGGAACATATTAAAAGGAGCATATATGGCTGATCTAAAAGAAGAGATCAAATGGGAAAACGGGATCTATCAGCTCGAAACGACCGATCCGGTAGTAGGCGGAGTAGACGGAATTTCGAATAAACAGGCTAAGCAGCTCGCGAACCGTACGAGCTATCTCAAGAAGCAAGTCGAGGATAATAAGTCCGGCGCGGATCTCGCGCTTGCTACAAAGCGCGACGTAAACGATAGCTACTCAAAAACCGAGGTGGATGAAAAATTCACTGATACGGGCAAACTCATCAAAGAAAAGCTCGGTAAATCCGAAACCGCAGCCGATAGTGCAAAGCTTGATGGACTCGCTGCCGATAAATATGCCAAAAAAGATGATATCCCTACAGCCCCGCAAGCTGCTACCGAAACAAAAGCGGGCATCGTAAAGCTTAAAAATTCCATCACAGGAAGCTTGAGCGACACGGCAGTAAGCGAGAAAGCGGTATCCGATGTATTTTCTGCAGGCTTTTTAAGCTCAAAACAACAAAACGGCTACACAAAGTTGCCAAATGGTTTAATATTTCAATGGGGAGTTACAACTGCAACTAAGGTTATTTTTCCTATCGCTTTTAACAAAAGGCTAAACGTTTCGCTAACTTCTGCGGAGAACGAGTGCGAATTTGCCGTAAGCGTCGTAGGCGAAGCTTTAGGTCAAAATCCTAGCAATACTGGCTTTGAAATAGGTGTAAGGCGCATAGCGGGGTCCCCGCCGGATTATTTTAAATTCTACTGGTTTGCGGTAGGCTACTAAAGGAGAATAGATGAAATATGTTCACTACGACAAAAAGACAAACGAAATACTGGGGTATTATGATAGCGAAATACACGAAAACATACCTGCACCTAACGTAGAGATAAGCGAGGAGCAATGGACAAAAGCTGTCAATATGGGCGCTACTCATATCAATCCAAAAACGCTTGAGACCAGCATAAAAATAGAGGAGCCTCCTATCGAGCAACTTCGCGAAGCAAAGACCGCAGAGCTTGCAAGATGGACACATTCAATGGGCGATAGCTGCAAGATCAACCTCAAGGATTTCGGCGTTATCAACGGCGGCTATCGATACCTTCTAAACGTGGAGGCGATGATCGATACCTTCGATAGCCTAGAAATTAGAGCGTTTCGCATGTATGACGGCTCTATGAAAAAAATCAATGGTCAAGAGGAGCTGAAACGTATCAAAAAAGCTATTCAGCTCGGCGGGCAAAAACTCCATACCCTCAAATGGCAGTATGAGCTGAAAATTTCAAAAGCCAAAGATAAAAAAGAGCTAGACGCGATCATTTTCACAGATACGATAGAGGTGGCGCTATGAGCTACCTTTTGATCTTTATCTCGGCATTCATACTTGGAATTCTCGCCTGCCCTATCGTGATTTTCTTGCGGGCGCGCAAATGCGATCAGTGGGATCATTCCAATATGATGAATATCCTTAGGGTGATCGCCCATCTTGCGACGCATCCGGGCGATTTCGCGAAGTTTCGCTACGAGGACGGCTCAAAGCCTTTCTGGTATCTAGGTAGCGACGAGTTTGCAGACACAGTCAAGAGCCGCCCAAAGGAGCGATGATGTTTTGGTTTTTGAATAGACTACGCGGGCGATATGCATATTTTGCAAAAATCAACGCTTTGGTGGTGGCGCTTTTGATATTTACCTTTTTAGGAAATTTCTACCTTGCGGTCATCTGCGGGCTAGGCTATCTTGCAGGCGAAAGCAAAGGCTGGGGCGTATGGGTTGGCGCACTCGTAACCCACGGCAGTTATACCGACGAACACGAAGTAAAATTTATCGAGCGCATCGCCCGCAAGCTCATTAAAGACCCGCGCGCGCATTGGCTAGGCTATTGCAGGCTCTGCCTCTTTTTGCGCGGGTTGCTTTGGTGGCTACCGGTATTTGTGCCGCTGCTCTTTGCGGGCATTTATGGCGCGCCGCTTCTAGCCGTAGCGCTTGCGGTAGGTTTTCCGCTTGCTTGTGAGCTAGGATACCGCACAAAATGGACGTTACGATTTCGAGCTTTTGAGGCAAGCGATGCGTGGGGCAGGCAGGAAGTATTTTACGGGGCCATGCAGGACTTGGCGTTTATCGCCATATATTTGATATCGAAATTTTAAACAAAGGAGAAAAGATGGCTGCAAAATTTGGAGTAAACATAACCGTTTCGGCAGAGGCGGCGCGACCGATAAGCGTAGAAAGTACTACGCCGATCGGGATCGCAGGATATGAAGAGGTGCTACAAAACGGCCTGCATTTTTTTATGACGACCGATAAGGCAATCGATGCGATCGAGACGATCTATAAGGAGAAAAAGGGCAAATCCGAAAGCTTCAAACAAGGCTCAATCTATCGCGCACTAAAAGCCATCAGCGATCAAAGCGTGCAAACGCAGATCATCCTATCGGTATTTACTCGCACCGATAATAATGATGATAGCGACGATATCACGGCTTGCAAGGCTGCGATAGAGGCTTTAAAAAATGCAAAGTCCGCTACCGGCTATCGTCCGAATTTGCTAATCGCCCCAGAGTTTAGCGGTGAGGACGCAATCAAATCAACACTCGAGGCTATGGCCACAAGGCTTAAAGCCACCGGTATCGTCGATCTCAAAGCTTCAAGCGCAAGCGAGGCCATCACAAAGATGGGAAGCTTCGGCACCTCTCGCCTGCTTGCTGCCTATCCCTATGTCAAAACCTGGGATGATGAAACGAACGATTATACAATGACGCCCCAATCGGCTCGTATCGCCGGAATGATCGCCTATGTGGACGGTCTTAGCGAGTTTGGATACAGCGATAGCTATTCTAACCGAGTGATGGGCGGCATCAGCGGCACGGCAATAGACGTAGACTTTGAGATGGGAGAGACCTGCACGGCAGACGAGCTGAGGGCTGCACACATCAGCACGATCATCCGAGAGCAAGGCTTTCGGGCTTGGGGCGGAGAGACGAGCGATGCCGACGCTATCTGGCAGGATCTTGCTAGAGTGAGGATATTTGACCGCATCAGCCAGGCTTGCCAAAAAGGGGTATTTTTCGCGATAGATCGCAAAGCCGATCAGCTCTATCATGCAAAAAGAAGCGTAGATGAGCTATTGCGGGCGCTTGTAGGAGCTAGAGTACTACTAGGGTATGAGCTTAGTTGGAGTGCGAAAAATACCCTTGCGAATATCACGGCAGGTAAATTTTACTTAGATGTGCGCATGCAAAACAATCCGATTGTAAAGCAACTAACGCTAGATTTCATCTACGTAGATACATACGGCAAGGTGCTAATGGATGCGCTCAGCAGATAGAGAGACGGAGAATTTTAAAACAAGGAGAAAAGTATGAAAAGAATTATCCCTCAAGCG
This sequence comes from uncultured Campylobacter sp., assembly GCA_938036585.1. Classification (GTDB taxonomy): domain Bacteria; phylum Campylobacterota; class Campylobacteria; order Campylobacterales; family Campylobacteraceae; genus Campylobacter_B. The sequence goes on along the minus strand of CALHQN010000332.1, from coordinate 671 downwards.
GTGCAGGAGTGTAACGTATTCATCAACGGTCAGGGCTATTTAGGCGTTACAAAAACGCTCAAACTTCCTACTATGGAGTTTGAGACGATAGAGGCGAAAGGTGCGCTTAGCGCAAATTATAGCAGCGGCATTTTGGCTGCGACTGAGGTAAGCTTCACGATCCGCATTGCAGATAGAAACACATGGCTTGCTATGGGTCTGAATGCCTTTAGCTCTCGGATTCCGTTTCTTTTCACCGCCTCAATCTATCAAGCATCAGGCGAGCCGAAGCCGTTTAGCGCGGCATTTACCGGCGATATCACGAAGATTGAATTTGCAGACTTTGAAAGCGGCGCCGAGATGGAGGTTACTATTACGCTTCAAGCGCACTTTGTCGATATCAATATCGATAAGACGCCAATAGTGTTAAAAGATGCCGAAAATATGATCCTTTTGATCGGCGGGGTGGATTATATGGCAAAGGTAAGATCGAATTTAGGGGAGTGAGTATGCTTTTTTATGGGGCGGGAAGAGGGCTTAAATTGCGAGGTCGCTCCCCTTCCCGCCCCAAACCCCACCTAACCCCCGACGACGCTAGCGGTGCAGGCTATGCCTGGGTTAAATTTAAGCTGCGGCTGACGGCGTAAAATTTTAGCTGAAATTTGCGCTCGGCTCGCCATTACGCCTCGCGC
>CALHQN010000331.1 GCA_938036585.1 uncultured Campylobacter sp. | reverse complement strand
ATTTTATAAAAAAGGATAGCATTTGAACGGTTTTAAAACTTTACTATCGCGCTTTAAGCCCTATTTTAGGGATTACAAGCCGCAGTTTGCATTGGCGATTTTGGGTATGGTGATGACGAGCGTGGCGACTGCTGCGAGCGCGAAGCTGGTCGAGCCCGTTTTAAATAAAATTTTCGTCGAAAAAAACGAGCCGTATCTCTACACGCTTCCGATCGCGATCATCGTGGTTTTCGCGATGAAAAGCGGCGGCGCATTTATGCAAAACTACTTCACCGCCTTCATCGGTCAAGATACGGTGCGCCGCTTTCGCGATAGGCTAGTCGCAAGCCTCGTGCGGCTGGACGTGGATTTTTTTAACCGCTTCCGCACGGGCGAGCTCATCAGCCGCACGATCAACGACATTGAGCGTATCCGCGTCGTGGTTTCGAATATGATCCCCGATTTTTTCACGCAGATCATTACGATTTTGGGGCTTTTGGGCGTCGTGATCTATCAGAGCCCGAAGCTTTCGTTTTTCGCGCTCGTGGTCTTTCCGTGCGCGATATATCCGCTCTCGCGCCTTGCAAAGCGGATGAAAAAAATTTCGCGCGAGTCTCAAGAGAAAACATCCGATATCTCCTCGGCGCTCAGTCAAATTTACTCCAACATCGAAATCGTCAAGGCAAGCAACGCCGAGAGCTTTGAAGTGGAGAAATTTAACGCCGAAAACAAGAAATTTTTCGGTCTAAATTTAAAGGCGGTCGTAACGACGTGTCTGGTAAGCCCGATCATGGAGATGCTAGGCGCCGTGGGTATCGCCGTGGTGATCATCGTCGGAGGGCAGGAGGTCATCGCGGGCCAGATGAGCATCGGCAGCTTTTTCAGCTTCCTTACGGCGCTTTTTATGGTCTACACGCCGATAAAAAAGGTCTCCTCGCTATACAACAACATGCAAGACGCTATCGCAGCGAGCGAGCGGACGTTTGAGCTAATCGATTTGGAACCTACGATCGTCGGAGGCGGCAAGCAGATGGGCGAGATAGGCTCGGTAAGCTTTTGCGACGTGTCGCTAAACTACGGCGACAAGGCGGCGCTGAAAGATATAAGCTTTGGCGTCAAAAAGGGCGAAATTTTAGCGCTCGTCGGAAACAGCGGCGGCGGCAAAAGCTCGGTCGTGAACCTGCTGATGCGCTTTTACGACGCAAGCAGCGGTAAAATTTTATTCAACGGCAACGACGAGATCGGCGAGTTTAGCATTCCTAGCCTGCGCGAAAACATCGGCCTCGTAAGCCAGCGCGTCTATATTTTTAACGACACGATCGCGCAAAACGTAAGCTACGGCGCGGAATTTAACGAGCAGCGCGTCATAGAAGCACTAAAGCTCGCCAACGCCTATGAATTCGTAAGCTCGATGAAGGATGGAATTTACACCGTGCTTAGTGAGTTCGGCGCAAATCTTAGCGGCGGACAGCGCCAGCGTATCGCCATCGCGCGCGCGCTGTATAAAGACCCGCAAATTTTAATATTCGACGAGGCGACTTCGGCGCTGGATAACGCAAGCGAAAAGGAGATCTCAAACGTCATCGAAAAGATCAAACAAAGCAAAATCGTCTTTGTAATCGCTCACCGCCTCTCCACGATCGAGCGCGCCGATAATATCGCCGTGATGAAAAACGGCCGCATTCTCGCCATCGGCACCGACGCGAAGCTGACGGGCGAATGCGAGGAGTATCGCAGCCTAAAGGGGATAATGCAAAATGGCTAGAGCTTTAAAATTTTACCCCTTTTTACGCCCCGGTTTTGCCCTACGAAATTTTAAAATTTTATCTTTGAAGCAAACCGCATAAATTTATCCGCAAAGATTGAAATTTTGCCTTGAAATTTAGCCGCGCGGATCGCCGCTTCGGCCGCAGGGCTTTTCAATAAAACTCGACTCTTTGGTGCGACGAGGCACGACTGCTAGAGTTTTAACGTTTGGATAAAATTTATCTTAAAATTTTAGCGCTTCATTGCAGGCTGCCACTAAATTTAAACGCTCGCGCCGTTTTAAAACCGCTGCGGTAAAATTTTATCGTACGCTGGGCTTTTCGGCGCACTACCTGCACTTGATCTTAGGCATCTGCGATAAAATTTTGGCTTTATTTTCCTTTATAAATTTTCGCATCTTTTTAAAATCCCTATCCGAATCGAAATTTTTCAAATATTTTTTACATAAAAACCGAGCTTTAATCAATAAAAGGCTACAATAACGCCAAATTTAATTCCAAGGAAAAGTCATTGTTTGAATCCATGCGCGCGGCACGCTCGCTAAGCCCCCTATTTCTGGGGATTTTCTTTATGTTTATCGGCGACGCGCTAGTCATCGCAAGCGCGGGCATCATGCTAAAAGAATCCGGCCACAGCGAGCTTGAGATCGGACTAATTTCGGCGTTTTTCTTTTTAGGGGCGATCTTTAGCGGCTTTTTCGTGCCTTCGATAATCGGCGCGCTCTCGTACGTACGGGCATACGCAGTCTTTACGGCGCTTTTCGGAATTGCTGCAATGCTGCATGATCTTGGCTCAAACCTCGTATATTGGGCGATTTTGCGCTTTATTTTGGGCTTTTGCTACTACGCGCTTTTGATGATAATCGAAAGCTGGATCAACTCAAAGATCACAAACTCCATCCGCTCCCGCGTGCTGGCGATCTACGAAGCGGTTTTTTACGGTGCGTTTGCGATAGGAGTTATAATTTTGGCGCTAAATTTCGGAACGATGAAGGTCTTCGTGCTAAGCGCATTTTTCATCATCCTGGCGCTGCTGCCGGTAAATTTAATCCGCTTCAATCCTCCTAGAGTCCCCGCTCGCATGCGCATCTCGATGCCGCAAATCTCGATCGTGCCGCCGCTTGCGTTTGCGACGGTGGTTTGCGCGGGCATTTTGATTAACGGCTTTTTTTCGATGGCGAGCGTTTTCGTGCTAAGCGCAGGGCTTGGAGTAGGCTCAGTGGGTGCATTTATGGGATCAGCGATGGCAGGAGGCTTCTTAGCGCAGCTCGTCTGCGGTACTATTTCAGATAAGTTTGGTCGCA
>CALHQN010000330.1 GCA_938036585.1 uncultured Campylobacter sp. | reverse complement strand
CGCAGTATGCATTATTTATATAATTTTTTCTCTTAGCGCCTTTATAATTCCCGAAAACATTTTAGATATTTCTCCTGTGTGCTTAAATTTTGTAAATTTTATGAAGAATTATTTTCCAAATATCGAAATTATCGGTAGTATTAGTCCCTACACCCAACTTTCTGAATTTTACGTTAGTATTATGTGGATCTTTGGAATTTTTATTTTTTGCCTTTTGATTTTATTTCAGATAGTTTGGATTGGATTTTATGAGCGCTATGATGATGATTCCAAAAATGACGCGAATAATAAAAAAGAAGCGTCCGTTCTGCTTATGATATTCGGCATAAGCTTGGGAATTTTTATGTTTTGTGTTTATTATACCGGATATTTTGCAAGTAGCGGCATTAGCTTAGGCGCAAGACATTTTATGCCGGAATTTCAAAGCAGATTTTCAATTTTTGGATATATCACTTTTTTTCAATCAGCCTTTTCTTTTTCGGGAATTGCTATTTTGGTGTTTATTTACGGACTTATTCGTAAAATTTATTTCTATTTAATAGAAGCTAAGCACATTGGGTAAAATCAATTAAATAGAATCCCGTATATGAGACACCTGAAGCTTTTGCTCTAAGATGAGCGGCTATTTGTTGGAGATTTATATACGTAAATTTGCTCATCTTAGATGTAAAATACTAAATTATAAATTCAAACTACTTATAAAAAACGCTAAAGCGGTTGTCGGCAAATCAAAAGCGTATCAAATTATAAATTTGCGCTTCAATTCGTAATCGCCTCTACGGTGCTAGCAGTAGCATAAATCAATCCGCCTACGGTGATAAAAACTACGGTACCTACGATTAATACCGGTAGTGCTATGATAACGCCAAGAGGGTTGGGCCCGCTGCTTTCTCTACTGCCGGGTAGAATTTCTAGATTTGCTTTTATAGGCGCCTTTAATCTATCGCTAGGCTTCATTATTTCGTTTAAATTTTTTATATCCACTACTTGCGCGTCAAAGTTAAAAACAACCTCGATCTCGCCTTTTTTCTCATCTATTTCGAGGCGATCCGCCAGAGCCTTGATTTTGGCGACATCTGCGCCTGCAGCGGAATTTAAAAATGCGCTAAATTCACCCCGTGCGCGCCCGGTATCGGCATTCGTCACGACGATTTTAACAAGCTCGCGCTTAAGCCCCTTGGCGTAACCCTCGTCGTAGAAGCGCGATATGTTTTTAAGCGAAGAGCCGCGCGTTAGCACGTAGCTAAATTTTTCGCCGACGATATACTCTTTGCCGTCATTTACAAAAAACGCCTTTATGCTCTCGCTCGTCTGTTGTTTGGCCGTCACGGAGCCCTGTTTGCATTGGCACCCGACTAGCACTACGGCTAATAAAATCGCGATAAATTTTTTCATACTTTCTCCTTGTTTCAATAACTGCCATCGACCGATTATTGCTTGATTTTATATCTTCAATTTTACTATCTCGGGACTTAAATTAGTATATTAAAATCTCACTTTAAGTGATCTTTCTTTGTAAAATTTGGATAAATTCCAGCTTAAGCAGATAAATTTTATCTTTTTATTGACGAGCCTCAATGCTTATCGAAATTTAAATAGGTAAAATTCCCTCCTAATTTCAGTTAAAGGAGTGAAAATGGCAGAATTTAAGAAGCTCTGGATGACGCTTGTAGCGGTACTCATCGTGGGCTTTAGTTTCTTGGGTTTTTACGGCGGCGAGGTGTATAGGCAGTCTCCGCCGGTGGTAAAATTTACCGATGCTAGTGGAGCTGAGCTAATCAGTACCGAGCGCATTTACCGCGGGCAGGAGGCCTGGCAGAGCATCGGCGGTATGCAGGTGGGCTCTATCTGGGGTCACGGAGCGTATCAAGCGCCCGATTGGAGCGCGGATTGGCTGCATAAGGAGCTGGTCGCGTTTATGGATATCAAGGCGCAGGAGCGTTTCGGTGTGAAATTTGACGCCTTAAATGACGAGCAAAAGGCGCAGATCAAGGCGCTTACCAAGGCTGAGTATCGCACCAATACCGTAAAAGACGGCACCGTCAAGCTAAGCGATGATCGCTTGAAAGCTATGGCGGTCGTAAAAGACGAGTACATGGGCGTTTTCGGAAACGATCCGCGCTTTAAAAAGCTTCGCGAGGATTACGCGATGAAGGAAAACACGCTCGCAAACGAGCAACACCGCGCCGAGCTCGTGGATTTCATCTTTTGGACTGCGTGGGCGGTTTCTACGGATCGCCCGAGCGGAGAGGCGACCTATACCAATAACTGGCCGCACGAGCCGCTGATAGACAATGTCCCTACCACGGAAAACGTCGTTTGGACGATCGCAAGCCTTGTTATTTTGCTTACCGGCATCGGTCTTCTGGTGTGGTTTGGAAATTTCTACGGCAAAAAGGACGAGGATTTCGAGGCTCCTGCGAAGCTTAGCGCCGATCCGATCGCCGCTTTGGCGCTTACGCCGTCGCAAAAGGCGCTTGGCAAATATCTTTTCGTAGCGGTTGCATTGTTTGCATTTCAGGCCTTCATCGGCGGCTTTGTTGCGCACTATACGATCGAGGGTCAGTCCTTTTTCGGGCTGGATATTTCGCAGTATATCCCTTACTCGCTAGCGCGCACCTGGCACGTGCAAGCGTCCATTTTCTGGATCGCTACGGGCTTTTTGGCGGCGGGATTGTTTCTAGCTCCGATCATCAACGGCGGCAAGGATCCGAAATTTCAAAAGCTCGGCGTGGACGTGCTTTTCTACGCGCTTCTTTTCTTGGTCGTCGGCAGCTTCGCGGGCGAATACATGGCGATTGCGGGCAAGATGGATCCAAGCAGCAGCTTCTGGATCGGACATCAAGGATATGAGTATTTAGACCTAGGTAGAATTTGGCAGCTAATACTGTTCGTGGGCCTTGTAATCTGGATGGTGCTCGTTCTTCGCGGCTTTATCGCGGGCTTCAGAGCCGAGGGCGATAAGAATTTATTGGCGATCTTTACCGCTTCGGTTATCGCCGTGGGGCTTTTTTACGGCGCGGGATTATTCTACGGACAGCGCTCGCCGATCCCTGTGATGGAGTATTGGCGCTGGTGGGTCGTGCACCTTTGGGTCGAGGGATTTTTCGAGGTTTTCGCGACGGCGTCTTTGGCGTTCGTGTTCGCGTCCTTAGGCTTAGTAAGCAAGAAATTTGCCACCTACACCTCGATTGCTAGCGCGTCGATTTTCCTAATCGGCGGAATTCCTGGTACCTTCCACCACCTCTATTTTGCGGGCACCACTACGCCGATAATGGCTGTGGGTGCGAGCTTCTCGGCGCTTGAGGTCGTGCCTTTGGTGCTTTTGGGTTCGGAAGCGTTTCATTACTACAAGCTTCAATTCGCGCAGGATTGGGCTAAGCGTCTAAAATGGCCGCTTTACTGCTTCATCGCCGTAGCGTTTTGGAATATGCTGGGCGCGGGCGTTTTCGGCTTTTTAATCAACCCGCCGCTTGCGCTGTTTTACATTCAGGGCTTAAATACCACCGCGGTGCACGCGCATACGGCGCTATTTGGCGTATACGGCTTTTTGGCGCTCGGCTTCGTATGGCTCGTGGCGCTGTATATCTACAGAGACAAAAACTTTGACGATACGCTGATGAAGATCGGCTTTTGGGCGCTTAATGCGGGTCTGCTTCTAATGGTACTGATTTCGCTATTGCCTGTCGGAATTTTGCAGGCGTTCGCGGCGATCGACGTGGGTATGTGGTACGCAAGAAGCGCGGAATTTTTGCAAAAAGACAGCCTCTACGGGCTTCGCTGGGCGCGCATCATCGGCGATACGATCTTTTTGGTAGGAAGCGTGTGCTTCTTGCTTCAAATCGTGCGAATGATATTCTCGCGCGCTAAATAGAGCTTTTGCAGGCTCTTATTACTCGCTTTGCCTCGCAGGAATTTTATATTCTTACGAGGCTTTTTAAATTTAGCGCACTTCGCGCGAACCTCTTTTGCGAGAGCTCGTTTTCGCGGACGATTACCCGCGCGAGCTTTAAATTTAGCCGCAAATCACTCTAAATCTTTAAAATTTTAAAATTTCATCCTCTTAAATTTACCCGAGCCAAATTTTAAATTTGCTACAATTACCGCCGAAATTTTAACCTAAAGGAGTGAAAAATGGGTGTGCGAGAGCAAATTTTAGAAGACATTAAAACGGCGATGAAGAGCGGCAATCACTTCCGCAGAGACAGCCTGCGGATGCTTAACGCCGCGCTTAAGCAGGTCGAGGTGGACGAGCGCATCAGCCTTAGCGACGAGCGCGTCTTTAGCATACTTCAAAGCGAGATCAAGCGCCGAAACGACTCCGTGGCGCAGTACCGCGCGGGCGGTCGCGACGATTTGGCGCAAAAAGAGCAGGGCGAGATCGAGATTATCGCGTCCTATCTGCCCGCGCAGTTAAGCGATGCCGAGCTTGCCGCCGAGGTTGGCTCGCTAATCGCGCAGCTCGGCGCGAGCGGCGTAAAGGATATGGGGCGCGTGATGAAAGCTGCCAAGGAAGCGCTCGGCTCAAGAGTGGATGGTAAGCGCCTAAGCGAGGCGGTCAAAGCGGCACTCAAATAGGTTTCGAGGTTCTGAATTTTAAAAGCTGGAGCCGCTTTTTATCGTCGTAGCTTTATAGAGTGGAATTCTTACGGTATCTAAGGCCGCGTAAAGGCTAGTCTTGGGCTAAATCAAATGAAATTTTACGCCGGAATTTCGCCGCATATTTCTACGCCATAAAATTTTAAATCATAGAATTTCGGCGAGCAATTTCCGCGCTAAATTTTGAAATTTGTGTCGTGCTGTAGAATTCTAAATTTGTGTCGCGGAATTTTGTATTAAAATTTC
>CALHQN010000329.1 GCA_938036585.1 uncultured Campylobacter sp. | reverse complement strand
CCTTGCCGCAGTATCTATCGCCCCCGTCGCGAAGCTCCAGCGCCTCGCGTTTGCCCGTGCTTGCGCCGCTTGGGACTATCGCGCTTGCTACGGTGCCGTCGCTTAGAGCCACGGTCGCCTTTACGGTCGGGTTGCCGCGGCTGTCTAGCACCTCTATCGCATAAACATCTTCGATATAAATCATCATTCATCTCCGCTTTGTAAATTTTCATCCTCGTTGCCGTCACTTAGGCTCATGCTGCCCATCTGCTCGCGGATTTTAGCAGTGATCTCTTCGGCTACCTCAGGATTGTTCTCAAGATACACTTTGGCATTTTCGCGACCTTGTCCTAGCTTCGTATCGCCGTAGCTGAACCACGCGCCGCTTTTATCTACGATGTCTAGCTTGACGCCGTAATCGATCAGCTCACCCACCTTGCTGATGCCCTTGCCGAACATTATGTCAAATTCCGCGATCTTAAACGGCGGCGCCACCTTGTTTTTCACGACCTTGACCTTGGCGCGGTTGCCGATGCTCTCTTCGTTTTGTTTCAAAGTAGCGATCTTGCGTATGTCGATGCGCACCGAAGCGTAAAATTTAAGCGCATTGCCGCCCGTAGTTGTCTCTGGCGTGCCGTAGCCCATCGCGCCGATCTTCATACGGATTTGATTAATAAAGATCACCGTCGTATTCATCTTATGCACGACGCCCGCGAGCTTGCGCAGCGCTTGGCTCATAAGTCGCGCCTGAAGCCCCACGTGCTGATCGCCCATGTCGCCCTCGATCTCGTTTTTCGGCGTAAGCGCGGCAACGCTATCTACGACGATAAGATCGATCGCACCGCTTTTTGCTAGGGTTTCTACGATATCAAGCGCCTGCTCGCCGAAGTCGGGCTGGCTGACGTAGAGATTGTCGGTATCAACGCCTAAATTTGAAGCGTATTTGACGTCCAGCGCGTGCTCGGCGTCTACGAATGCGCAAATTCCGCCCGCTTTTTGGCACTCGGCGATGATGTGAAGCGTAAGTGTCGTCTTGCCCGAGCTCTCCGGCCCGTAAACCTCGATGATACGCCCTTTCGGCACGCCGCCGATACCAAGCGCGATGTCAAGCCCCACAGAGCCCGTAGAGATGGCGTCTATCGGCTCGACCTGCTTATCGCCAAGCCGCACGAGCGTGCCCTTGCCGAAAGCCTTGTCGATCGATTTTAGCGCCGCATCCAGCGTCTTTTTCTTTCCCTCGTCCATGTTTTTCCTTAAAAATAAATTCACCTGATTTTACCAAATTTGAAATGAATTTTTGATTATTCGCCCAAATTCGACGCGGTATCGGAATTTGAAATTTTTAAGGAGCGCAAAAGCTCTGCAGGGCGAGCGGAGAGCATTAAATTTAGCCTTTTAAACGGGCCTAATTTTTCACGTTTTTCTTTAGAAATTCCTTATTTTTATGAGGGCTGTAGCAAAATTTCACTATAATTTCGCAACATTTTGGAATCAAGCTGCGCGTAGTGCGCGAAATTTAAAGCGGAGCAAAAAGGATAAAATTTGAAGATTTTTAA
>CALHQN010000328.1 GCA_938036585.1 uncultured Campylobacter sp. | reverse complement strand
TCGCGCACTGTCGCGACAATGCAAAACGAAATTTGCGCGCTCCCTCTAAAGGAATTTACGACGAAATTCTAAGCTCATGCCAAAGCCCGCGGTACCGCTTAAATTTCATAAATTTATGCCGAAATAAAATCAAATTTAAAATTTAGCAGCACTTTCCATGCTCGAATTGTGCTCAAATCGCAGCTAAAATTCCACTCGTGTCTTTATCTCAAAAAGCAGCTCGCCGTCCACCGCCTCAAGCCCGCCGCTTTTTATCATCTCGCGAATTTTGCTCGTGCCAAGGCTGCTTTTTTGAAGCAAAATTTCAACCAAGCTTAGATCCCTGATCTCATAAATACACCGATCTATCAGCTGCGAAGAGCCCAGATCGTCGAAGTAGAAAAATCGCCCGCCGTTTGAATAGACCCAGCCGTATAGTCCGCCGTGCACGCCGCCTACCTTGCGCCACTCGTGCGGCAGATCGAGCGCGAAAAGCCCGCTTTTGCGAGCGACCATCCTACGACTGCTGCGGCCGCCGCCCCAAACTTCGGCGCCTTCTAAAAAATATATCCGCTCGCCGCTTTGAAATACGCTGCCGCTAAGCGCGCGAACTTCGCCCTCAAAGGGGTTGTCTGCCGCGCGCTTTTGCTTTCCGTCATTCTCGTCAAAATAATAGATGCCGCCAGGGGAGGCAAAAAGCAGATGGTTTGAGTGTGTAAGCTGCCTATTTAGCGGAGTATAGGGCGCGGCGGCGAGGTCAAATTTTAAATCATTCGCAAAAACATCGCCGCTTTTCGCATCCCACAAAAAATAGTCCAACCACTGCCTCAAAAGTTCGTAATGCCCGCCGTTATCGCGCGCGTCAAGGCGTAGGTTTTTAAAATACACGTTCGCGCCGTCCGCGGCATAAACGTCGCTAGCGCGCCCATCGCTTCCCTCGATTTGGCGCAGGCTCGCGGCATCGGCGCCGGGCAAAACCTCTCCTTTATAAAACACGCGCGAGCCCTCCGCAGCGTAATACACGCCCGCGATTTGGCGCAGATCCGTGACGTCCATGCGTTTAAATTTATAGAGGTAGCTTTGCGGCTTGGGCGCATCCCAAAAAATATGCGCCAAGGTTTCATAAGTAAGCTTAAGCGCCCCCAGCGCGTCGTTAGGTACCGCCTCGCCGTCGCAAAAATAGCTAACTTGCCCGTCGCTTACGTATCCGAACGCCACGACCTTCGTGCGCGCAGGCTCCAGCTCGCCCATAGCGATGTTTCCGCAATATACGGCGTTTTTATCCGCCGCGACGTTGGAGCGGTAGCCGGAGCCGAAATCCAAAACCCGAAAACTCGCCGCGTCCGCGTCCGATATCGCAAAATAGCCCGCGCCCACCACGAGGGCGTAAATTTCGCCATCTTTTTTATAAAAATCGCTGTATTTGATCTTCTCGTCGTCTCGCGGCGAGTAGTCGTCTGCGGAATTTATAACCGCCGACAGAATAAGCACGCTAAAAGCCGCGAACGCAAACGTTATACCAAGCGCGATCTTGCGCCAAAGCGGCATGCCTCGAGGCGCGTCTCGCACCGGCTTACGATCTGCTTCTACCTTGCGCGCCCTAGCTTTGCGCTTCTTTTGCGCGTGCTCGTTCTTTGGCTCTTGCGTAAAATCCTCATACATCTTTTGCCTCAAATTTAATCTCACCGCAGATTGCGCGGCATTTGAAATTGTACAAAAGCGCGGCTAAATTTATGAAATTTAACGCTACGGACAAATTCTGATTCAACTTTTTGCGACGCTAATTTATTTTGCGAATACCACAAAATCTCTGGCAAATTTTAATTCAAAGCGCTTCGTAGCCGCACGGAATCGGCGCCGTAACGCTTGCAAACACAAAATCCTCATCGCCCGTATTTTTCATACCGTGGCACTCTCCGCTTTTGGAAATGATTAGATCGCCCGCACAGATCGGTACCTCCTCGCCCTTGCTCGGATAAAACACGCCGCGTCCGCTTAAGCAAATCCACACGTCATCGCCGTCTGGGTGAATATGCGGCGCTACGACCTGGCCGCGTTTGACGATCCAAACCGCGCCGCAAGTGGCCTCCGTAGTAAAAAATGTCGTTTTTACGGCTCGCTCGTCGCTACAAATAGCATCTTTTATATGAAAAATTCTTTGCATTTTCGCTCCTTTAAGTTCACCGCATCCGGCGCGGTTTCGGCGGAATTTTAGCATTCTTTTCGTGCAGCGAAAGTGAAATTTCAAGCGTCAAACTCGCAACGCAACCTTAAATAAAAACTCTAAATTCTCGTTTTGCTATACGATTTTTTTGGAGGATTGAGATCGCATCTAAAAGTAAGAGGCGCATAAGCATGGTATTTGCGGATAGAATTTCGGCTTTAATTTAAGACGAAATTTTAAAAATTCTTCTAAATTTAAACCTATCTCGCGCGATAAAATTTAGCCTAAATTTCATGCAAAGCCCGCCCAGACGCCCGCGCGTACACAGCCAAAATTCAGTCCTTCTCGATAAAAAGCCCCGCCCAGCTCTGCTGCGTCGCCATCGCCTCTACGACGTTGATATTTACTCGGTGCGGCATCGCTAGGCAGCTTAGCACGATCTGCGCGATGTCCTCGGGCAGGATTGCATCGATCCCCTTATACACGGCCGCAGCGCGCGCTACATCGCCTTTAAAGCGCACCTCGCTAAACTCGCTCTTACAGATTCCAGGAGCGATCTCCGTCACGCGGATGCCGGTGCCGCGCAGGTCGTTGCGGATATTGCGGCTAAACTGCTTGATAAACGCCTTGCTCGCGCCGTAAACGTGGCTGCCCGGATAGGGCCACGCGCCCGCAGTCGAGCCGAGATTGAAGATATAGCCGCTGCCGCGCGCGATCATAAGTGGCAGCACCGCCTTGGTCGAATACAGCACGCCCTTGATATTCGTATCGACCATCGTCTCTAAATCTTCTACGGGCGTCTGCGCGATCCCCTCAAGCCCGAGCGCAAGACCTGCGTTATTTACCAGCACCTCGACGTCTTTGAAATTTTCAGGCAGCGCGCTTACGGCGTCAAATACCGCAGCTTTATCGCGAATATCCGTGGCGATAATGTGCGTGTTGCCTAGCTCGCTCGCTAGCTTTTGCAGCCGCTCCTTGCGGCGCCCGAGTGCTATGATCTTATAGCCTTGCGCGCTAAGCGCCCTAGCGATCGCCTCGCCAAAGCCGCTCGTAGCGCCCGTGATGAATGCCGTGTTTTTCATATGATCCCCTTTGCGTAAAATTTTAAATTTAGCGCAATGATAACGCAAAACGGATTTAGAATTTATGAAATTTTCTCTTGGGGCGCAGAAGCGGATGAAATACGCTGGTGCATATGAAATAATACGAAGACACCGGAAGTTTCTCTCTCGCACGAGCTGCGAGACTCTTTGTTGGCAGGAAGAAGGTCGGTTGTTTTGGCTGCTAAAATTGCGTGCCAGCTAAATTTACAAAATTTGAACAAGCGGGTTTGTAAACTTAGCTGGAGACGGCATATCCGTCCGCTTAACTTATAAATTAAACCTCTAAATTTTGATTTTGCTTTGAAGTTCGGTGTTGAGCCAGGCGCCGTCGCTGCCGAGTAGTAACGACGGCGCCTGGGTGGGTGTGAAATTTTAAATCTATTTGATCAAATTTAGATCCAGCGCGATCTCGTCGTTTTTGATCACGCCGATACCCTTATTTAGCACGTTTTGCGCGATCTGTTTAGCTTCTGCTAGCGAGTGCATCGCGAAGGTGCCGCACTGAAATTTATTCAGCTCGGGGATATCCACCTGAGAGCCCACCCCCAAAATATCCTTCATGCTCGCGCTCCACGCCGCTGCGACGGCGCTCTCGCTGGGCGTGCCGATCACGCTCATATAAAAGCCCGTGCGGCACCCCATCGGCGAGATGTCGATGATCTCGACGTCCGCGCTATTTAGATGCTCGCGCATAAATCCCGCGAAAAGATGCTCCAGCGTATGGGTGCCGCGCTCGCTCATGATCTCTAAATTCGGGCGACAAAACCGCAGATCATAGACGCTGATTTTATCGCCGCTTTTGGTGCTCATGCTCTTTGCGAGCCGCACGCCCGGGGCATTCATGCGGGTATGATCGACTTTAAAACTATCCAGCAATGGCATATTTTCTCCTTAAATTCAGATCACGGCGATTTTAACATAAAATTTCGCACTTTTAGGCGCGCAGACGAAATTTTGGCTACAATTACGTTTATTTTAAGGAGAATTAATGCCCTATATAAACGTCAAAATCACCAAAGAGCGCGGCGGTCTAAGTCGCGAACAAAAAGCAAGGCTCGTAAAAGACCTAACCGACGCCCTCGTAGCCGTGCTAGGCAGGGGCGAGAAAACCACGGTCGTGACGATAGACGAAATATCCACTGACGACTACGCGATCGGCGGGCGGTTAGTAAGCGAAATCAGGGAGCGGCAGAGTTAAGCTCAAGCGCCGGATAAATTCTAAGAAGCAAGGTCTTGAGGTTTTAAAATTACGGCGCGAAATTTTAAACGGAAAATTCGCTCGCAAAATAAAATCGAAACGGGATTTTACGCTAAATTTCATAAAAATCAAGCGAGCTAAAATTCCGCAATTCCGCGCGTATTTTAAAATCCCGTTTGATAAAATTTGAGCTTAGCAAAATTTAAAATTCCGCAAATTCAAGCAATTAATCTCCGAAGCGGCCCTACCGCTCCCAGATTAGCTTCTTGCCGAAGGTTAGAGTGTTGTCGGTTAGCTTCATCCAATCAAGTCTGATCGTATAAAATTCCGCTTCCATCGCGCGCGCGAACGGAAAGCGCTTAAGATATAGCGTTGCGGCACGCTCGTCGGCGCTGCGGATCTGCCCGGTGAACTGAATCCCCTTGATGCGCGCTACAAACTTCGTATCCAGCGCGATCGTGCCCGAGACGTGCCTATTTGAAAAGATCGCCTTGATGTGCTGCGTATCTGAGGAGCTTGAGATGATGAGCTCTTTATTTTGCGCATCGTAGGCGTAAAACGCGCTGAAACAATAGGGCAGATTATCCCTCAGCACCGCAAGCGAAAGGAGTTTCATCTTGCTTAAAAAATCGCCGAATTTGTCGCAATCCCGTTTCATCTCAAAATTCCTTTTTGCTCCAATTATACAATGATTTTCTTTTATCGGCTATAATTATGCGCTAAATTTTAGGAGAAAAGATGGAAAATTATAAAAAAGTAAAAGAGATGTTTTTGATGCAGCAGCGCCTAAACGACGAAACCAACGGCGCAGGCTGGGAGGACGGCTACACTAAAAACGGCAAACTGATCAACTGGAAGCGCTGCATCTATATGGAGTGCGCTGAGCTCATCGATAGCTTCGCGTGGAAGCACTGGAAAAATATCGAAGCAAAGCCCGACGTAGACAATATCGCGATCGAAATCGTAGATATCTGGCACTTCGTGATGAGCTATATTTTGGAGCAAAACTGCGGCCACAAGGACATCGATCACCTCGTAAGCGACGTTACCGCAGTTAGCGGCTTTTCGGAGTTTAGCTCCTACGCCTACGACATCAGAGAATACAGCATCTACGAGATCATCAACGACATCGAGCTCATCGTCCACGAAACGAGCGGCTTTGAGCTGCAAATCGGCGAGCTACTGACCGATTTTTTTCGCGTGGCGATTAAATGCGGAGTGAGCTTAGACATACTTTTTGCCAAATATATCGGCAAAAACGTGCTAAATAAATTCCGCCAAAATAACGGCTACAAAGAGGGCAGCTACCGCAAGATCTGGGGAGACCTTGAAGATAACGAGGTGCTAATCGAGGTGCTATCAAAAGGCGCAGTAAGCGCAAACGAAATTTACGAGCAATTGCAAAAGATCTACG
>CALHQN010000327.1 GCA_938036585.1 uncultured Campylobacter sp. | reverse complement strand
GGGGCTAAATTTCATCATCGGCTGCGTTCGTAAATTATTTTTTGCTGAAATATTGAAATTTTAATGAAATCTTATTGCTTAATTAAGTTTATTTTTTATACACTTACACCAAGAATTTACCGCGATAAAAGGATTCTCATAATGCCCGAATCACCTAAGTATAAAAAATCCGAGATCCGCTACAAGCGCATTTTGGACGCGGCTTTGGAGCTTTTTTTAGCTAAAGGCTATGAATCGACCAGCCTAAACGATATTATCGAAAAAAGCGGCGGTTCGCTCTCGTCGGTGTATAAATATTTCGACAACAAAGAGAATCTTTTTTTAAAAATTATCGATCTGCAAACCAAAAAGCTCGACACGCAGATGAACGAGCGTATGCGGATCAACTCGTGCCTCGCGCTTTGCGAATATCTAAGGGAGTTCGCGGGGATCTATTTGGAATTTCTTTTCGCGCCCGATACGATGAAATTTTATCGACTTATCCTCTCCTGCGGTTTTAACGGCGCGCTGAGGGAAAGCCCGAAGATTTTTTTAAAAAGCGGCGTGCTGGGCTCGCCGAATGCGCTGGACGAGTATTTGGCGGCGCATACTAGCGAGTTTGCGCAGGGGCGTACGGCAAAAAGCCTGGCGCTATATTTTTGCTTTTTGCTAAGAGAGCCGCATTTTAGCCGCTTGCTATTTTTTGACGATGCTCCCGAGTTCGATGCGGACGAGCTGATAAAAGATCGCATAGATATATTTTTAAACGGCGTAAAAAAACGCGCCTAGTCGTGGAATTTTACCGCGAAATTCCACGACGGCTCCGCTTTGTCTAAATTTAAAACGCATAATTTTTAAATTTACTAAAACCTCTTATAATCGCGAAAATTTCAAATCAAAAGGATTAAAAATGGATTATGATGTCATCGTAATCGGCTTTGGCAAAGCGGGCAAAACCCTTGCCGTAAAATCCGCCGCGCTCGGTAAAAAGGTCGCTCTCATCGAGCGCTCGCCGCAGATGTACGGCGGTACCTGCATCAACGTAGGCTGCATCCCGACCAAGCGGCTAGTTACCGCGAGCAAGGAAGCAGGCTTCGTAAATTTCGGCGTTATGGACGAGTATTATACGCTTAGCATAAATAAAAAGGATGAGCTGATCTCGGCGCTTAGAGCGAAAAATTTAGCGATGCTAAAGGGAAGCCCAAATACCGACGTAATCGACGGCGAGGGTTCATTTGTGAGCGCGAATTCTGTGCGCGTGCTAAGCCCTGACGGGCAGACGCGTGAAATTTCGGCAGAAACGATCGTCGTAAATACGGGCTCGATCGAGGTCGAGCCTAGCTTTGAGGTAAACTCGCAGATCGCTTATAGCAGCGAGGAAATTTTAAATTTAAAGACGCTGCCGAAGCATCTCGTGGTCATCGGCGGCGGATTTATCGGGCTTGAGTTTGCTTCGATGTTTGCGGGATTCGGCTCGAAAGTAAGCGTGCTGATGCGATCAAAATTTATGAAAAACGAGGATGAGGATGTGGCTGCTAGCGTCAAATCCGCTCTGCAAGCTCAAGGCGTGGAGATCATCGAGGGCTGCGAGTTTTTGAGCTTAAATGACGGCGAGCTGAAATTTAACCTCGCGGGCGAGAGCGAAACGATCGCGGCGGATGCGTTTTTATACGCCCTCGGGCGTCGCGCGAATACGGGTGAGCTAAATTTAGCCGCTGCGGGAGTGCAGACGGACGTGTACGGCAATATCATCACGAATGAGCATCTGCAAAGCTCGGCTGCGAGCATCTACGCGGCAGGCGACGTACGCGGCGGCGAGATGTTTACCTACACGAGCTTAGACGATTTTAGGATCATTTTTAGCGCGCTTTTCGGAGACGGCGCGCGCACTACGAAAAACCGCGCACCGCATGCAAGCGTGCTGTTTACCCGCACGCCGCTAGCTCGCATCGGCCTTAGCGAGCGCAAAGCAAGAGCAAGCGGGCGCGAGATCAAGGTGTTGAAGCTTTCGATGGCGGCGGTGCCTGGCGCTAAGGTCGTAGCGCACGACGAGGGAATGATGAAAGCGGTCGTGGATGCGGCTAGCGGCGAAATTTTAGGCGCGGCGCTTCACTGCGTAAACGCGCACGAGATCGTTAATGAGCTGGCGATCGCCATGGCGCTGGGCGCGAAGGCGGACTTTTTCAAAAACCAAATTTTTACGCACCCGAGCATCAGCGAGGCACTGAACGATCTTTTCGGACAGTTTTAAATTTGAAATTTAACGGCGCTCGGGCTTGGCAATGCCCGGGCGCCGTGACGTAAATTTATTGCGAAATTTAATGCGTAGGGGCGGGTTAAATTTAGACTGGGTTAAATAATTTGAGCTCTTGCCGTCCGCTTCTTTCTTGGCTACCAAAGTTAGCTATAAAAGAAATGATTGAAATAGTTAATTGATAAAATATTCGCGTTTAGGAATAGCGAGATCGCAATCTATGCGGCACTCGGTAAGAGTATGGGGATAAAATTTCTTCTCGCAGTTTATACAGGCGAAAACGATTTCGTCCGTGGCTTCATTCAACATAACTCTATAATCGCTAGGCGACCATTGCGGGCATTCACACGCCAAGTCCAAATCCACGCTAACTACCAAGCTATCGAATATAACCGAGTTTAATTCCTCGTAGACTAGTCTTAAGCTCTTTTGATCTTTCAGCGCTATAATTTTGTTGATCAAGCGGTATTTGTCCGATTTGATGATCTTTACGCCAAAGAGATCTTTTGCTTTTCCGTCGCCGTAAATCGATAGCTCGGTCGGATAATCTTTAAAATTTAACTTTAACAGCTCGTCCAAGCCGCAACCGTCGTATTCTTTCATACGAAATAAAATTTTATTTTCAATAAACCATGTCGCTATGCAGCAGCATACTTGCTCGGGATCAAAAGGATGTAGATTTAAAATTCTATTTTCTAACGATAAACACAAATTTCTAATTTTGGGCTGCATTATTTAATCCTTTATTTATCCCCAAATATCAAATAGGCTAAATTTTTACTCAAATTCCCATACGCAACCACCCAATATTCCCGTATGATGTTTTTTATTTGCAAGTTATCGTCCAGAAAGTCGGCAAATATTTTAATCCTATCTTTGTCTACTGTGTCTAGCTTTTCATCCTCTTTCACAAACGAAGCGACAATTAAATGCGACAGAGCAATCTTATCGTGGAAATTTAATGTTTTGTCTTCTAGCAAATTTAACATTGACGTAATTTTGCCGATATCTGCTAATTCTAGCTCCCAATCTTGCTCATTTCCCGCTGAATCTAACCCCAAAAGCTTATTTAATTTTATCGCGCTTTCTTTTCTTACGAAATAATCGGTAATTTTATTATCCTTTATATATGTTTTCGCCGCGATACTCAGCCGACCGCGCCATCTAGCAGCTTTTTGGAATTTTGCAAAGCCCATACGAAATTTTCGAGCTCTACGCACTCTTTTAATTCAAATCCAAAATTTAACAAACCTACCAATAGGGCGTCGCCATCTTTTATGACATGCGCTATTAGATTGCCTTTATGTTCTATACTCACTTTATTTTCATATCTTGTAAATTTAAAGATATTTTTCGAGCATCTTCCGTTTCTTTTTGAAAATTTCTCAAACTGCTCCGTAAAATTCGGTGTTTGATTCCCATCTTTTAGCCATAATCCCCCGGCGTATAGCGCCCATATAAGCTCGTAAAAATTGATATTATGCCGAGTCTCGGTAGCAGCGACTAAAAGCTTATTTGTTTCATGGTTGATCTGTATTAAAGGCTCTCTGTCCATATGCCAAATCTCGGCTACTACTTTTTCTCTATCCGGCACGGAGGCAATTAAAAATTCAAATTCATTTTTTATCATATTAAAATCCTATTTTTGTTTTTTACTACCTAATTTAATTTGAATGCTCTATCGTTTCGAGCCTAAATCGTATTTATCCCATTCTTTTATGACGTCTCGCGCCATACTCTTTACGCGGAATTCTTGCCCTTCTAAATTAAGCATCTATTTTTCTCCATAATTCTATTAAATCATCATATCTAAATCAAATTTCTATCCATATCAAATATTTTGGGATAGTTTTTATAGTTTATTTCGATATAGTCGCCTTTTTTAAATTTTTCAGCTTGCGTCGATAAAACCTCTAAAACTACAAATTCAAATCCGAAAAATAGCTCATCCCATCCATCTTCTCCTTCTTCAAGATCGGGATCGCAGCATCCTTCAAAATCGTCATAAAATCTAACTTTGTATATATTATTTTCATCAAACTCAATGATAAACTCTCTTTTATTTAGTACATATATATTTCTCGCCAAATTTTTCATAATATCGCGTTCGTTGTCCGAAAATCTTAATAAAAAATTCTCGTAAATTTCTTTTCCGCTTAGCATCGCGCTCCCTTTTATGGTCTAGTAAAGATTTGTCCGCTTGTGCCTATTAATTGGCTTTTTGGAACCGATATTTTTATAATTTATCATTTTACGCACTCCTATACCATAACGCGCTTTTTTCGTGTTAAACAGCCTTTGCCGGGCGCCATACATCGATATCTTCATTCAAAATTTTTATAAAAATTTCTTTATCGGTCGCGCTTGCCATATTAAACCTTTCTGCCCGGTTATCTAAAATTCTTTCTGCCTAGCCACAATTTAAGATATTTTAATACGGGTCTTAAATAATCATTAGTAGCGTTGGCCTTAAAAGTACTTGCGTCCGATTCGATCAAATACCAGCTATATCCGTCATCCTTTAAAATATTCATTTTGCGATGTTTGACCTCAGCGTTTGCGTCCGATATCTCTATATCAAATACTTTATTTGCAATATTCATCTGCACCGATAGATTAGGGCTTAGATCATATATGAAGCGGTTAAAATCTTTGATGATATGGGTATTATATACATCATCGATCATCTCGGCTCTTCTCTTCCTAAAAATTTCCTCTTCTATTGGGTCTCCGTCGATAAGCTTTCCATAATGATCCGCGTCTGCTATGAGCTCTTCGTAAGATGCGGTAAAACATCCAAAAAATCCCCTATGCATCCCAAATTTCCAATTCGTAGGCACCGTTTCATCAATTACTTGAAAATATTCGCTATTAAATCGATTGTAATCTATATCATCTGCAAACGGTAATATGCAATAATAAACCTGTCCCTCTTCATATTGGATGCCATGAACAAAATAGGTTCTGTTTAATTCCAGATACTCATGCTCGTCTTCTTTTATACATTTTACAATCATTTTTAATCATCCTTAAATTTGAAATCGTCTACCGCTTCTATGATGGGCTACCCGTCTTTATCGCCTATTATACTATTTCTAACAAGTTCTGCAAAAAATTCTTTGTTCTTGGATTTGTTGATTGTCTCTTTTATAGCACTAAAGGATAATTTTAAATTCTTTAAATTGCCGTCTATAATGCAAAAGCCATTTTTCTCACACAATGATATTATGCCCCTTAATACCGCTTCATACTCGGATCTAAAATCGATACGAAACGTAACGGACTCTATTATATTATTAGCATCAAAAAGTACCTCTAAGCGGTTGCCGTTTTCGCTTCCGTATTGATCTATTTCGTTAGACCAAGATTTTTCGGGCTTTAATAGGTGCGAAATTTCAGAAAATATCTCTTTTTTGATCTTTGCTTTTTTCCAATATTTATCGTCTTCAAAGAGCTTTATATTGCCATATTGCCGGTCGTATTGCAGATCGTATGTATCGCTTTTAGGTAGAATAAAAAACTCACATCGCCAAATTGCTATATCTCTTTCCTTAAATATTTTCATTTAAAATTTTAAAAGTAATACACATAGCAGCCTCGGTCATCGTATATATCAAATAAAATCGAAAATTTCTCTTTATTGTTTGCGGCTAATTGAACTCTGATATTCAAAGATGGCTCTTTTGCCAGCTCAAAATTAAAATGGTGCAGCAGTATGGATCTCAAAAAATTTGGCTCAAGCGCTTTTTCTTTTATAAAGACAACGCCCGCTCTGGCGCCGTTTTTATAGGGCCTAGCTTTTGTGTATCGCCCCTTCATATTTTTAAGAAGATACTCCTCTATTTTCTCGTCTCTTTCCCAAAAAAGAATTTTATAAACTAGGCTATCTAAGTGGCTTGCTTTTGAAATTAGAAACATAACTAGCCTGATTTTGGCCTCTACATCGATATTTTCAAAATCTATTCTTGATCTGGCTACGCCTCTTTTATTTCTACTTATTTTTCTAAATTCTATATCGAAATTAGTTGGGTCTATAATGCTTTTTATCATTGCCGCCACCTTTCAAAGCCCTTTCGCTGCGTGGTACTATACAAGCTCGCTTTAAAATCCTTATCTACTTTTTCCATTTAAATTTAAATCTCTTTCGCTTTATTTTTATAAAATTTTCCAACTGCTTATCGGTAAAATTTAAAATCTCTTTTCGGTTTTGTAAATTTACATAAGTGTGCCTTATATCGCAATTACCGAGAAAGGCGGCTTCCCAGTTCTTAATTAGCCAACTTGAGCTTATGGCATATTCCCGTCCTTTATTCGAGCGCATTT
>CALHQN010000326.1 GCA_938036585.1 uncultured Campylobacter sp. | reverse complement strand
TTTTACGAGAAAATTTATGTTAGTAGAATTTAAAAGCTTGAAATTCTAAGTCCAAAAATTTCAAATTTCCTAAGCCCTAGGAATTTTGAAATTCCAAGGGCTTTTGAATTTTAAAATTTCGCCGCTTAAATTTCATCGAAATTTTAAAGCTTACTTGATTATGTCGCGCTGGCCTTTGGCGTTGATCTCGCTCAAAACACCCATCTGTTCGAGCTGCTCAATGATCGTCGCGGCGCGGTTGTACCCGATACGCAAGCGGCGCTGCAGGTAGCTGATCGAGGTCTTTTCCTCCTCCAAAACGATCGCCTTAGCCTCGTCGTAAAGCTCGTCAAGCACGATATTTTGCGGATTGATTATGCCACCTTCTTGCTTGGCGCCCTCATTTTCGATCAAAAATCGCTCGTCATAAACGACGCTTTCTTGCGCCTTTAAAAATTCCGCGATCTTATTGATCTCATTCTCGGTCGTAAACGGCGCGTGCAGGCGGATGAGCCCCGGCGCGGTAGGCGGCGTAAAGAGCATATCGCCCCGCCCGAGCAGGCTGTCCGCGCCCATCTGATCCAAAATCACCTTGCTATCGACCTTTGAACCCACGCGGAAGCTGATGCGGCTAGGCAGATTCGCCTTTATCAGCCCCGTGACGACGTCCACGCTAGGGCGCTGCGTCGCCACGATGAGATGGATACCGCTGGCGCGCGCCATCTGTGCCAGACGCGCGATGTAGTGCTCTACGTCCTTGCCGCTCGTCATCATCAGATCCGCGAGCTCGTCGATGATAACGACGATGTAAGGCAAAATTTCGCCCCCCTCGCACAGCATCTTTTCATTGTAGTTATCGATGTTTTTCGTCCTGTTTTGCGCCATGAGCGAGTAGCGCTGCTCCATCTCGGCAACAAGATTGCTTAGCGCGATGATCGCCTGCTTAGGCTGCGTGATTACGGGCGTTAGCAGGTGCGGGATGTCGTTGTAAATGCTAAACTCGAGCATCTTCGGATCGATCATTATAAGGCGCAGACTCTTGGGCGAGTTGCGATACAAAAGGCTAAGCAGCATGGCGTTGATACCCACGCTCTTGCCGCTTCCCGTGGTGCCTGCGATGAGAAGGTGCGGCAGCTTTTTAAGATCGGTGACGAAAGGCTGCCCCACGATGTCCTTGCCAAGTACGATGGTAAGCGGGCTGGAGGCACTTTTAAACACGTCGCTTTCTAAAATTTCGCGCAGATAGATCGTATCAATATTTTGATTTGGGATCTCGATGCCCACGACGTCTTTGCCAGGAACCGGCGCTTGAATGCGGATGGTCTGCGCCCTAAGAGCCATCGCGAGATCATCTTGCAGCGTTAGAATTTTACTTACCTTGATATGCGCGGCGGGGCGAAACTCAAAGGTCGTAACGACCGGGCCCGAGTAGGTACGCACCACATCGCCGTCGATCTTAAATTTACGCAGCTTATCGAGCAGGTCGTAAATTTTACGATCGATCTCGCTCTCGTCGATATTGCTTTTCTTTTTCGGCGGCAAATTTAAAAAGTCAAGCGGCGGCAGCTTAAAATCCTTGGGCTTAGCCACCCTGCCCTTATCGAGCTGATCCAAAAGCCTTTTATTTTCGGCGACCTCGCTTAGGCGCTCGACCCTTTTTAGCCTGCTCGGCTTTCCCCTCTGCGGCATTTTAAGCTCTGCGGCCTTCGTATCCTCGCCGCCAAAGCCCTGATCGTCGGATGCGCCCTGCTCTGCAAAGCCGCCCTGCTTGGACAATGCAAGCTCGTCTGCAGCTCCATACGGTGCGCCGGAATTTTTTGTATTATAAAAACCCTGCTCAGGCGGATATTTCGCAGCCTCGCCCCTTCTTGCGGAAATTCCAAGATCGCCCTCTTGCCGCCTGGATGCAAGATCTATATCGTTTACAAGATCATCGTAAATTTCATCATCCTGCGCGCCTTCGTCTCTTGAGCCCGCGAAGCAGTTTTTAACGATGTCGGTAAAGCGGTCTTCAAATATCAGCACTAGCGCGAGTACGAAAAGAGTAAGATTAAAGATCCATACGCCCACGCTCCCGATCATGCGCCTAAGCTCGTCTATGACGAAGCTGCCGATCGCTCCGCCGCTGGCGCCGAAGAGGCTGGATTGGATCATTAAAATGGTAAAAAATAGCAAAATTGCGCCGATGCTAAACTCTAAAAATCTAAAATTAAAGCCGCTAAAATAGCGATACGCCACGAATGCAAGCGCCAATAAATAGAGAGGATAGATATAAGCGAAGTAGCCGAACAGCCAGATATTAAACGAGCGAATAGCGTTACCGGCGCTGCCTACGAGCGCAGAATCGGGCGCAATGGTGGCAAGTCCAAAAAATATTATAACGGCCGATACGACGATAAAATATACTTCTTTGATTATGACAGATCCTTAAATTTAAAGCGGTATTTTAGCCAAATGAAGGTTAAAATTTTATTTGAAGGATGAAATTTTAATGCTTTGATAAAATTCCGCGCCCTTGCGGACGCGGAATTAAAGGGGTTAGTTTTGGACGGCTTTGCCCAGATCCCACATAGGCATGAAGATACCCAGAGCCAAAAGAAGAACCATGCCCGCCATAAAAAATAGCATGATCGGCTCGACGTAGCTTGAGATATTATCGATGATGTCGTCAAATTTCTCTTTATAATAATCCGTGACGTTGCCGAGCATCTTATCGAGGTTACCGGCCTGCTCGCCCGCACTGATCATCTGAATAAGCATACTCTCGTAAAGCCCGGTATTATTAAACGCCTCAGTTAGGCTAACACCTTGTTGTACGGCAATCTTTACGGTGGAGAGTTTCTCTTTTAAGGTATGATTATCTACCATTAAAACGGCGGTATCCAGGGCATCTGCAATAGGAATTCCCGCTCGCACGAGCTCGGTAAAAATAAGCATAAATCGCGACATAGTCGAGAAAAATATGATCTTGCCGAATAGATAGACCTTTAAAATTGTCTTGTCAAAACCCTTTTTAAACTCATCATTATTGCGATACGCCCATCTAAGCCCTACGATAGTAAGTATAATGGCCGCTAGTACGAAAATTCCATAGTTATTAAGCGTGCTTTCGATACCGAGCAAAATTCTAGTAGGTAGCGGCAGATCCGCACCGAGCTCTTCGAAAATTTCGCGAAATTTCGGTACAACATACATCATCAAAACAGAAAATGCGATCGCCATAACGATTATAAGGATCATCGGATATCGCATCGCCTTTTTAAATTTACGCTGATTTTCCCAAAGCTCTTGAAGCATAGCGGCAAGCTTGGCTAGCGACTCCGCCATATTACCGGTCGCCTCGCCCAAACTTACCATCGCAACGACGACGTCGCCGAGCTGGCCTCTAAATTTCTCCGTAGATTCGGTCAAGCTAAGGCCCGCGTTAAGATCGTCGTTCATAGCGCTAAAAATCTCTTTTAGCGTCTTATCCTCCGCAGCCCTTGCTACCTCCTTGATCGAGTCGTGGATCGAAATTCCCGCATTCGTCATAACCGAAAGTTGGCGGATCGACGCGACCAGCGGCATAGTTCTAACTCTTCCGCTTCCACCCAGCATGCGCGAAACTTGCGCCTTAAAATCACCACCCGTATTAGCCAGGACCTGGGTTTCGCCTCTTTTAATGATGGTTCCGCCTACGCGCTGCTTCATTAAATTGCTTGCTTGCACCTTGTCGCTAGCTTGCAAGAACATCTTTTTTCTTGTGCCCTTGGCATGATATTCGACTTCTAATTGCTTTTTCATTGTTTGGCCACCCTATAAATTTCTTCTATACTAGTTACTCCGCGCGCAGCACGTATAACACCGTCTTCAAACATATCTATAAAACCCTCCTCCTTCGCCAAGGCGCGCATATCGTCTTTTGAGCCGCCGTTAGCGATCAAGCTCTGCATTCTATCGGTAATAGACAAAATTTCACTAATCATCTCTCGCCCCATATAGCCCGT
>CALHQN010000325.1 GCA_938036585.1 uncultured Campylobacter sp. | reverse complement strand
TATGCCGCGCGTAAATACAATCATCGTCGAAAACGCGGGTAAATTCGGCATCGCCGATCTGCACCAGCTGCGCGGTCGCGTCGGACGCAGCAACAAACAGGGCTTTTGCTATTTTTTGATAGAGGATAAAACCGCTCTTACGCAGGACGCGCTAAAGCGGCTCGTAGCGCTTGAGAGCAACTCGTTTTTGGGTAGCGGCTCGGTGCTAGCGTATCACGATCTAGAGATTCGCGGCGGCGGAAATCTGCTCGGAGAGGCGCAGAGCGGGCATATCGAAGCGATCGGCTACTCGCTTTATCTAAAGATGCTCGAAGAGGAGATCGGCAAGCTGCTAAGCAGAAAGAGCGCCGCTGCGAGCGTAGAGCTTAAAATTTCCGTAAACGCCTTTTTGAACTCGGAATTTATCAGAGAGGATCGCCTGCGCCTGGATCTTTATAGGCGGCTTAGCAAGTGCGCAGAGGCGAGCGAAGTGCTTGGAATTTTTGGCGAGATCGAGGATCGCTTCGGGCGCGCGGACATTTACACTAAGCAATTCATCGACGTGATGATGATTAAGGTTTTGGCTACGAAGCTCGGCTTACGCGTGATTTCGAGCATGGACGAAAATATCTTGATCACACTTGCAAACGGCGATAAGGTGCGATTAAAGGCGCAGACGCGCGACGATGACGATGTGATAAACGAAATTCTGATCTATCTGCGAAGGGAGCTAAAAAATGCGAACTTGCGATGAAAATATCAAAAAAAGCGCGAGCAAAAGCGGGAGCGAAGATTTAAATTTGGACGCGGCGAGCGGTTTAAATTTAGCGCCGCAAGCCGTCCTAAAAAGCGCGCAAAGCGGCGCCAGCGAGCAAATTTATTTCAGCGATTTTAGCGCGATTGATTGGTGCGCTGTGCAGGTCGCCGTATTTCGCGCGAATAAAAAGGCGCTAAAGATCGTCCGCGACATCGATTTCACAGGTATTGACGCGCTTGTGGGGCTGGAGAGCCAAAAATCGGCTCTTATAAAAAACACGGACGCCTTCCTGAGCGGCCGTAGCGCCAACCACGCGCTGTTGTGGGGCGAGAGCGGCTGCGGCAAATCAAGCCTTGCGAAGGCGGTTTTTTCTAAATTTATCCCGCAAGGTCTTAAGATCATCGAGATCGGCAGGGACGATCTGGGCTATCTCGTGGAGATAATCGACGCGATCCGAGAAATAAATTTTAAATTTATCATCTTTTGCGACGACTTGAGCTTTGAGCTCGGCGAGAGCGGTTACAAGCACCTAAAACCGCTACTCGAAGGCTCACTAGAGCGCGTGCCGCGCAACGTGCTGATGTATGCGACGTCCAACCGCCGCCACATCGTAGGCGAATGTGCAAGCGATAACGACGCCGCGCAGATAAGCCGCGGCGAGCTGCACCTAAGCGACGCGGCGAACGAGCGAATCAGCCTGAGCGAGCGCTTTGGGCTACAGCTAAGCTTTTACGGCGGGAGCATGCGGGAGTATTTAGGGATCGTAGATGCCTATTTTGCGGCTGCGAAGGGTATGAGTGAGGCGGAATTTCGCTTGAGCTTTGCCGCAAATTTAGACGAGCTGCACGCAAAGGCGCGTGAGTTTGCGATGCTTCGCGCAAGCCGCAGCGGCCGCGCAGCAAAGCAGTTTTTCTTGAGCTTTGGCGAGGAATTTTTTGCAAATTTAAAAGGCGGCGGCAGATGAATACGGCGCGCGAATTTAAATTTGGCGTAAATTTTATCGCTGTGCTAGAATGCGCGCAAAAAATCGCCGTCGCCGCGCGAAATTTTAGAAACGATGCCAGAAATTTCGGAGGCGCGAAATGAGCGCGACCGAGCTTTTTATCGCGCTTTTTCGCGCCGTGAAAATCAAGGATTTTCGCTGGTGGCCAGGGTTTGGAAGCTTTGAGGTGGTCGTGGGGGCGATTTTGATCCAAAACACGGCGTGGCGCAATGCTGACGCAGCACTGCAAAACCTACGCAGCAAGGAGCTTTTGAGCTTAGATGGGATCGCCGGGTTAGAGGAAGCGGAGCTTGCGCAGATCATCAAAGTAAGCGGATTTTATAATCAAAAAGCGAGACGCCTAAGCTTGCTTTGCAAAGCAATAATCGCGGATTTTAGGGATTTTGAGAGCTTTAAATCGGGCGTTAGCCGCGAGTGGCTGCTAACGCGCAAAGGGATCGGCGCAGAGAGCTGCGATGCGATCTTGTGCTACGCGTGCGAGCGTGCGGTGATGGTTGCGGACAGCTATTCGGCGCGCCTGCTTGGGGCTTTAGGCTATGAGTTTGAAAGCTACGACGAGCTTAGCGCGTGGCTCGGCGAGCTGGAATTTGGGCGGATCTATGAGTTTGTAAATTCCGCTAACTCTCCCTGCTATGCGGCGGCAAAAGCAGGAAATCTAGAGAATGAAAACGGCGTGTATGCGCTATTTCACGGGCTTATAGTGGAATTTTGCAAAGCGCATCTGAAAGGTAAAATTTTTGATGATTTTGCGATGGAATTTTTTGATAATTTAAAATAAATCTTAGCCGGCTTTAAAGCAAAGAACATTTTATACCATCCAAATAGCGACAAATAGGTAATTCTAGGTATCGTTAAGCGCCGATATAGTAAAATTTAATTAAAATGATGGCGATAGATTTGGCTAAAAAGCCAATATTTAGGGGAGTTTATGACGAAAAGAAAAATTTTGATAGTATTTGGGACGCGTCCGGAGGCCATTAAGATGGCTCTGTTGATAAAGGAATTCCAAAAGCACGCGGAATTTGAAGTGAAGGTTTGCGTCACGGCGCAGCACAGACAGATGCTTGATCAGGTGCTTGAATTTTTTGAGATCAAGCCCGATTTTGATCTAAATTTAATGAAACAGTCTCAGGATCTGTACGATGTGACGTCAGGGGTGCTGCTCGGTATGCGCGGGATATTCGAGCGCTACAGACCGGACATCGTATTTGTCCACGGCGATACGACTACGACAAGCGCGGTATCGCTAGCCGCATTTTATCAAAAGATTGATGTGGCGCATGTTGAGGCGGGCCTTAGGACGCACGATATCTATTCGCCGTTTCCGGAGGAGATAAATAGGCAGATTACCGGCCTGATAGCCAAGTATCACTTCGCACCGACTGCGGGCGCAAAAGAAAATCTGCTAAAAGAGGGCAAAAGCGCAGAAAACATAGTAGTAAGCGGCAACACCGTTATAGACGCGCTTTTTTGGACTATCGATAAGATAGAGCGCGATGCGATCTTACGAGATAAAATTTTATCTTCCATAAATTTTAAATTTCATCTTAGCGAGAGAAAATTTATACTCGTAACAGGTCATAGGCGGGAAAATTTCGGCGAAGGTTTTATAAATATCTGTGAGGCTTTGCGTGAAATAGCCGCCGATAACGCCGATGTGGACATCCTCTATCCCGTGCATCTCAATCCGAACGTTCAAAAGCCGGTGAAGGAAATTTTATCGGGGCTACCAAATATTTTCTTGATGGATCCGCTGGAATACGACGCATTTGTGTATTTGATGAGTAAAGCGTATATGATCATTACCGATAGTGGCGGCATCCAAGAGGAGGCGCCGAGCCTTTGCAAGCCCGTTTTGGTGACTAGAAACAGAACCGAGCGTCCCGAGGGGATAGAAGCCGGATGCGTGAGACTGGTCGGAACGAAGCGAGAAAATATCGTAAAAGAAGCGCAAAAATTATTAAATTTAAAAGATGAATATGATAAAATGAGCCAAAGTGTAAGTCCTTACGGCGACGGAAAAGCGTGCGGAAGGATACTCGATTTTTTGAAGGAAACATTGTGAAAAAAATTTGTATAGTAGGCCTTGGATACATCGGCCTGCCGACGGCGGCGCTTTTAGCGAGTAAGGGCTATAAAATCCACGGCGTCGATGTAGTGCAAAGCGTCGTAGATACGATCAATCAGGGCAAAATTCATATCGTAGAGCCCGAACTCGGTGAGCTTGTAAAAAAATCCGTAGAAAGCGGAAATTTAAAAGCAGACGTTAAGCCAGATTTCGCAGACGTTTTTATCATAGCCGTTCCTACGCCGTTTCGTGACGGATACGTGCCAAATATCGATTACGTCATAAGTGCGAGTAAAGCGGTAGCGCCCTATATCAAAGAGGGGAATATCGTGATCTTAGAATCCACTTCGCCGGTCGGCACGACGGAGAAGGTAGGTCAAATTTTAAAAGATAGCGGCGTAGATATCTCCAAAATTTATATAGCTCACTGCCCGGAGAGGGTTTTGCCCGGTAAAATTTTAAAAGAGCTCACG
>CALHQN010000324.1 GCA_938036585.1 uncultured Campylobacter sp. | reverse complement strand
AAGACCTTTGAATATCGCGTGGTTTACTACGTGGTAGCAGCCTGCCAAAAATCCGACTGCGGCTAGCGTTACGTTGCCAGCTGCGACGCCGTAAATTCCGGTGCCAAGACCTAGCAAGATAATGCCGATATTTTCGACTGAGTGATACGCAAGAAGTGCTTTAAAATCGTGCTGGCACAACGCGTATAAAACGCCGAAAAGCGAGCTAGCGGCTCCTAGGATTAAAACCGCAAGCCCGAAATAAATGCTTAGCGGTAAAAATAGCGTAAATTTAACGAGCGTAA
Organism: uncultured Campylobacter sp.; assembly: GCA_938036585.1. Classification (GTDB taxonomy): domain Bacteria; phylum Campylobacterota; class Campylobacteria; order Campylobacterales; family Campylobacteraceae; genus Campylobacter_B. The sequence goes on along the minus strand of CALHQN010000324.1, from coordinate 1,230 downwards.
AGAGCGCTACTTTGATCATAACGCCGCTCATTAGAGCAGAGACGTTTGACGGAGCCGCAGGGTGAGCTTGCGGTAGCCAGACGTGGAAAGGCCACATTCCCGCTTTTGAACCGAAGCCGACCAAAAATAGCACGAAAGCAGCCACGGAAGCGCCCATCGGCATACTTACGTTTCCCCACTTCGCAAATTCGAAGCTTCCTGCGTAATGCGCGATGATAAGCAGTCCGCACGTGATACAAAATGCACCGATCTGCGCGATACCCAGATATACCATGACCGCTTTTAGCGTATCTTTGCCGTCGTTTACTAAGATTAGGAAAGAGGAGATTAAAGTCATAAGCTCCCACAAAACGACGAAGCAAAATACGTTATCCGCACTGATGACTAAAAGCATCGAGAGGATAAACGTACTAAACAAAGATGCAAAGACGCCTACATTCGCTTTTCCGATATATTCTTCGGCGTAACTCATACCGTAAACGCTGCTTGCAAAGCCGATGAAAACGACTACGAAGCTGAAGAAATTTCCAAGCGGGCTGAGTGCAAATTTAGGAGCGAGGATGAACTGTCCGCCTAAAAGAAAGCTTTCGCTTACGCCCATATTTGCGACGAAATGGCACATCGCGTAAAAGCAGCTGATCGCGCCCAATCCGAATCCGACCTTAACGGCAAGCTTCGGTGCGCAGTATAAAAGGATACTAACGACCGCGCTTACAACAAATAGCGTATAAACCGTTATCATCTTACGCCTCCTTATCAGAAGAAACGCGGACAGCGGTTATTTCGCCCGCCAAGACATCTTTTGCGAACGCATTGGCCGCATTATAGTCTATCGCAAAGCCTAGTTTATGTTTGCCCTCTTTCGGATCTATCATAATGATAGCGCTAGTTGGGCAGACCTCGACGCATGCAGGGCCGTTCTCGCGACCATTGCATAGATCGCATTTTATAGCGGTGCTTTTTGCGCCCGATTGGCTTTCGATCTCAAGAAAATACTTCGGCTCGACCGCGTAGTTTACGGACGGCATAAGCTCTGCATTTGAGGTAATCGCGCCGTAAGGACAGGCCAGCGTGCACATCTTGCATCCGATGCAAATTTCCTCATGCAACTCTATGTAGTTGTTAGAGAAGCGAAGTGCGCCGGTAGGGCATACGTTTGCGCATGGTCCGTCATCGCACTGTCTGCACTGCGTAGGCATAACGCCGTAAGCTTGTCTAAGCACGGTGAGT
>CALHQN010000323.1 GCA_938036585.1 uncultured Campylobacter sp. | reverse complement strand
CAGCTCGCCGAAAGGCGGCTGTCCGTCATAAACTCCTATTCTAATGACGCCGTTTTGCCTAATGCTCTCTAGGCTATCGGCAAAAAGCGCAACGCACGATAATAACAACGCAAAAATTAATTTCATCCATAAATCCTTAAATTTTTAAATTTAATCTCGCCCCTAGCTCTATAGAGGCAGAAAGTAGGTCAAAATTTTACTTTAAAATTTTTAAACTGGGCTGACCCGTTTTAAAGCATATTGTAAATTCCATCCAGCAAAAAGTATTTTTTCTCCGCCAATCCTCGGTAAAACGGATCGAAGGTCTCTTCATAAGCGTTTTTGAAAAATCCCTCTTTGCTTAGCTTGATGAGCTCGGCATTAACGAAATCGAGCAGCTCTTTATTGTCTTTTTGCACGCCGATGCCTATAAAATCGCTCGGCCCTAAATTTTTAAACGGCACTTCCAATATATCGTCGATGACGGAGTAGGCGAGCACTATGAGATTGTCGTTGATATATCCGTCGGCATCACCGCTGCGAACCATCTGGTAGCACTCTTTAGCAGAAGCGCAATGGCCAATATTGGTAAATCCCTTTTGTTTGAAAAATTTTTCCGCCACGGTCGCGTTGCCCTCAAAGATGATCTTTTTATCGTGAAGCTGCGCCATATCTGTAAAGCCGTCCGCTTTGCGCGTCAGAATTCCTAAATTTACGGAAAAATACGGAAGCGAGAAATCGATCTTTCTCTTGCGCTCAGCGGTGATGCTAAATAGACCGATTACCAGATCTACTTTATTCGTTTCTAAAAATGGAATTCTATCGTTTACGCCTAGAGAGATGAACTCTACCTTTCCCTCTTTTTTGCCGAATATATCTTTGGCGATCGCATGGGCCAAATTTATTTCAAAGCCTTCAAATTTTCCGTTATTGGACTCGCAAAGCGGTGGATGTCCGTCGCGAACGCCGATGCGAATAACGCCGCTTTGTCTGATCTCTTCAAGGCTATTCGCAAAAAGCCCCGCACAAAGCACAAATATAGCGATAAGTACTCTCATCCCCTCTCCTTTAATCGTTAAATCCCAACGGTATTCTAGCAAAAATAAGGCA
>CALHQN010000322.1 GCA_938036585.1 uncultured Campylobacter sp. | reverse complement strand
GCCGCAGCAGTTGCGGCGGGTGCCTCGGCGTCAATGTCGTCAGCCGCTGCACAAAACGTACCGTCTCAAAAAGACGGTGGTGCCATGCGGGCGCAAAATGAAGCTTCGGACGGCGCGCCGATCGCACTTGCAGGCAAAGAAGATATACCTTTTGAAAATCTCTACAATGCGCTTCCGTTTGAGAGCGTGCAGACGAGCGAACCTAAAAATTTTGCAGATAGCGGCGCGAGCTCGCAAAATAGTGGCAGAAATTTCGGCGCTAAAGCATTCGGCGGCGAATCGAGCGAGCTTTCTAAAGAGGATTTTTTGCGCGGTAGCATTTCGGCGTTTGAGCATAACGGCTTTAGTGGCGGGGCTTCGGATACCGAGGCGAAAAACGGCAGCGAAGGTCGGGGCGCAAACGGTTTTGCAAGATCAAGCGAAGCCGCGCAGAGCGATCGTAGAGGTAAAAAACCTAGCGCCGAGGAGCTAAAGAGCAAGCTGCGCGACGATTTGGAAGCGGGTATCGCAAATACGATCGAGAAATTTGCGGGCAGCAAGGACGCCAAAGACGCGCTGAAGGACTTTAAGATCAATATCGACATATCGTTTGGAGATCGGTAGTGCGGGGCAAAATTTTGCTCATCTCGGGCCCCAGCGGCAGCGGCAAAAGCACCCTTATCAAGCGCCTTATTGCGGAATTCGGCGATGAGCTTTATTTTTCGATCTCTTCTACTACGCGCGAGATGAGAGCCGGCGAAAAGGACGGCGTGAATTACCACTTCATAAGTGAGAGCGAGTTTCGCGCAGGAATCGATCGCGGCGACTTTTTGGAGTGGGCGAATGTGCACGGCAAATTTTACGGTACTTCGCTAAAGGTCGTTGCGAGCGAGCTTGAGCGCGGCAAGACGGTGCTGTTTGACATCGACGTTCAGGGATACGAGATCGTGCGCGGCAAGGTACCGCGTAGCGAGCTTGCCAGCGTCTTTATCACGACTCCGAGCCTATCCGAGCTTAGAGTACGGTTGCAAGCGCGCGGCAGCAACGCCGATACCGACATCGCTTTAAGGCTGCAAAACGCGCAAGAGGAGATGAAGCGCCTGGGCGAATACGATTATTTGATAATCAACGATCGTTTGGAGCAGGCGTATGAAAATTTCAGATCGATCTACAAGGCGATCAGGCTTGAGACCGCAGGCCGCGACATAAGCAAACTAATCGAAATTTGGAAAATTTAAAGGAGAAAAAATGGGCGTAAGCGTTCAACAACTGCTAATTATCTTGGTAATCATCGTGTTGCTTTTCGGAGCTAAAAAGATCCCGGAGCTTGCAAAGGGCGTAGGTAAGGGCATTAAAACCTTCAAAAAAGAGATGGAGGACGACACGCCTGAAAAGGTCGAGAAAAAGGCCGAGGAAGAGGTTAGAGACGCCGAAATTAGCGATAATAAAAAGGCGTAAGGGATTTGAAAAATTTAGTCTTAAACGAAATTTTTAAAATTTTATCTCGCGAAGTCGTTTTAGGAAAACCCAAAGATAAAAGCTTGGCCCATTACGCCTCGCCCGAGGCTTTTGCGCTGGCTAAGGAGCTGCGAAAGGCGCCTAAGCTCATTGCCGAGGAGCTTGCGGCTAAATTTAAAGACAGCGAAATTCTAAGCGCGACGGCGGTAAACGGCTATCTAAATTTTCACCTAAAGCCCGCTGTGTTGGGTGCTCTTGCTAAAAATGCTCTTAGCTTGGGCGGCGATTTTGCGAAAAACGACGCGAAACTCGGAGACGGAATTTTACCGGATTCGGAAAAGCTTTGCGCGAGCGAGCCTGCCAGCAAAGACTCCGCTGCGAATCTGGCTGCGAGCGGCAATGACGCTGCCAAATCGCAGAATTTCGCCGCTAGCCAAAATTTTATTTCGCAGAATTCTAAAGAGGCGTCAAATTCCGTCGTAGCGTCAAATTACGATGAGGCGCGGAATTCCGCCGCTATGCCGCAAAAAATTCTGCTTGAATACATCAGCGCCAATCCGACAGGTCCGCTTCATATCGGGCACGTACGCGGCGCCGTTTACGGCGATACGTTCGCCCGTATCGGAGGCTATCTTGGGCACCGCGTCGATACCGAGTACTATATCAACGACGCGGGCAATCAGATCGAGCTTTTGGGTACTTCGATCGCGCTTCGTGCGCGCGAGCTCGCGGGCGAGGACGTGAGCTACCCCGAGAAATACTATCGCGGCGAGTATATCGATGAGATCATCCCTCTTGCGCGCGCCGAGCTCGGCGATGAAATTTTCCGCGACGAATCGCGCGTTTTGATCCTTGCGGAGTTTGCTAAGGACGAAGTGCTAAAGATCATCCAAAAAGATCTCGCAGACGCGGGCATTCACATCCAAAACTGGGCTAGCGAAAAGAGCCTCTACGGCGAGCTTGAGCCTACGATTAAGAAGCTTGAGCGCAGCGGCAAGATGTATGAGCAGGACGGCAAAATTTGGATCCGCTCATCGCAGCTTGGCGACGAAAAAGATCGCGTCGTCATCCGCGAGGATGCGCGCCCGACCTATCTTGCGGGCGATATCGTCTATCACAACAACAAATTTGAGCGCGGATATGAGCGCTGCATCAACATCTGGGGAGCCGATCACCACGGCTACATAGCGCGCTTAAAGGCCGCCGTGCATTTTCTGGGCTACGACGAAAGCAGGCTCGAGATCATTCTAATGCAGATGGTAAATTTACTCAAAGACGGGCAGACCTACAAGATGAGCAAGCGCGCGGGCAACGCGATCTTGATGAGCGACGTGCTCGCCGCGATCGGCAGAGACGCTATGCGATTTATCTTCATCAGCAAAAAGGGCGAGACGCCGCTTGAGTTCGACGTGGACGAGCTCGCGCGCGAGGACAGCAGCAATCCGATCTTCTACATTAACTACGCTCACGCGCGGGTCAATCAAATTTTTACCAAAGCGGGCAAGCGCGAGGCGGACGTATTGGGCGCGGACTTCGGCACGCTGGATGAAGCGGGGCTCGGCCTAGCTTTTGCGGCGCTTGGCTTGAATGAAATTTTAAACGACGCTTTTAACTCTCGCGGCTTGCAGAAGCTGCCCGATTTCCTAAAGGCGCTCGCGGCGGACTTTCACAAATACTACAACGAAAACCGCGTCGTAGGCAGCGAGAACGAGGATGCGAAGCTCAAGCTGTTCGCGCTCGTAGCGCTTAGTATCCGCACGGCGTTTGCTCTGATGGGCCTAAGCGCGAAAGAGAAAATGTAGCCGCGCGGGCTACATTTCGCGCCGATAGCCTAAATCTCACGAACGAAATTCTATGATTTAAATACAAAGCGAAATTTTGCGGCGGAATTTGGGATGAAATTCTGTCGCTATGAAATTTTAAAGTTAGTTCTAAATTTGCGGCTCGTAAAATTTCAATTTTAGAATTTTACGAGCGGTTTCGCGATATTGCTACGGTGCCGTTCGTAAAATTTAAAATTCGGTCGTAAATTTACCGCTTGCGGAATTTCAAAATTTTAAAATTTTGCGGCGCGGAAGCTTTAAGTAAAATTTTAAAACAAGGCTTGAGGACTAAAATTTTTGTGCAGATTAAATTTCATGCGACGAAATTTAATTCGTAAAATTCTCCTTGGCGGGATTCGCCTGCAAGACCGCCCCTTAAGCCCCGCGGCGCATCCCGCAAAAAGGATAGATATGAGAAAGATCATCGACATAGCGGCGCTTTCGCTCGCCGTTTGTATCTTGATTATGGTGCTTTTCCTGCCGTCACCCGTTTTATCG
>CALHQN010000321.1 GCA_938036585.1 uncultured Campylobacter sp. | reverse complement strand
AAAGGTAAAATTTTATCGTCTATTAGCCGCATCTCATATTCGCTGATGATGTCGCTAAGGCCCTTGACGCCGTATTTTACGGGACTAATGATGTCGCGAGTGAGGCTTTCGGGCAAATCGTGAAATAAAGCGCAGAAAAAATTATATGCCGTGCGCGAGCGGCACGCACCAACTTCAAGCGAGAAAAAGTAGCTTAAAATCGCAACTACCAGCATGTGTCCTAGCACCGATGTCTCAGGGATGCGCGGTGTCTGCGCCCATCTTTTTTGAAAACGAAGTCTACCACTAAGATCAACTATGCGGGCAAGTTTTTTGTTCATAACGATCTTTCGCACGCCGATTAGCTCGTAATAATCCTCAAGCTCCTCCTCGACCTTGGATTTTAGCTCCTCGATATCGTTTAAAAACTGGCTCGTTTGATATACGATATTAAATTCCCACCGCGTAGAGAGGTAGCTCGCCGCCTTTAAGATCACGGCTTCTTTCTTATGATCTTTAGAATTTAGATATTTTTTAAATCGCTCGAAAAAAGCGCCGTTTTGAATAGGCAAAAGATCGCTTTCGAGGACGCTTAAGACCCACTCGTTGATCTTATCCTTTTTGGTTTTTTGAATCTGATGAAAGACGTCCGGACGGATATCGGTTACTACGATGCGCGCTAAAAACTCAAAGATCCCCGCTTCGATTACGTAGTTGATATCCACGTCCCACTCGAAGCTAGCGATAAAATAAGCGATGATAAATTTATGCGCCTGCTTATCGAGCTCGACTAAGCTCACCATCTTTGGGTAATCGTTCCAACGGCTAATGCTTGCGGATTTAAAAATTTGTTCGACTAAATTTGAGCTTATCATCGGTAAATTTGATCCGAGTTTATTTCGATTACCGTATGAACGTTGCCGCGCGGATTAAAATCGCCCCTGATTTTCATAAATTTAGGCTTTAGCTTGTTTTGCAGCGCGCCGTAAATTTCATTTATGCTATCCTCGTGGCTGATGTAGCGGTTCATAAAGGAATTTATGTAAATTTTAATCGCTTTAAGCTCCACTACGAGCTTATCCGGGATATATTCCAAATAGATCGTCGCAAAATCCGGATATCCAGAGCGCGGGCAGCGGCAGCAAAACTCGGGCAGGGTTATTTTTATCAGATAATCGCGCTCCTGTTTGTTGGGCCAAACTTCCATCTTTTCTATGTCAAATTTCTCAATTTCCTCTTCGCCATATCTCACTATGATCTCCTTAAATTCGATATATCGTTCGGCTTTTCGACGCAAAATCCCTGAATATAATCGATGCCCATTTTATAAAGCTGCATTTGAAATTCCTCTTTGTCGATGAAGCGCATTATGGTTTTAATGCCCGATTTCGCGCAAGCTTCGTTAATGCCTATAAAGATATTTTTAATCTTTTCGTCGTCTAAATTTTTATTAAATTCTATGTCGTAAACGATAAAATCCACTTCCAAAAATTTTAAATATTCAAAGCTTGCATTCGAGCCGCCGAACTGCGACAGCGCGAAGCTAAATCCGAGTTCGCGAAATTTAATTAAAATTTCATCAAAGCGCTTGATCTCAGAATAGATAAGCTTTTCGTTAAACTCAAACACAATCTTTTTCGGATCGATTAGGTTATTATCGATGAGCTTTAAAATTTCGTTGCGAAACTCGTTATTTCGCAGCGTCTGAGGCATAATCTCGATAAAAATTTTAGCGTCGATATCCTTAAAATAGATAATTCTAGAAATTTGCCTCATCATCGAAATATCGTATTTAATATCGTAATGATTTAAAAGCAAAATATCTAAAATTCTACTTTTTGTGATCTTTTCGCCGCTTCGCAGATCAAGCTTCGGAATTAAATTTATATGAGATTTTACCCCGTTTTTATCTGCGACGCGCTGATATTTAAAGCTAAAATTTTCGCTATCGATCGCTTCCATTACGTCGGCGGAAAATACGTCGATTAATACCTTTTCGACATCGATCGCCTTCTCGCCGTGTTCTTCGTCGTCCAGGTGATTTATCTTATAAAATAGCGCATTTACGATATTATGTAGATTGCGATCATAGGAGCTTGGAAGCATCGTAAATTCGCTTTTTATCTCTACATTTTTGATCGTTTGACTTGAAATTTTATGCTCAAACATCCGCAAAATATGGCTTAAATTTGTAGCTTTTGATTCTACGCCGAATACAAAGTAGCCGTTTATAAATCGACCGATCGGAAGGTCTTTAAAACCCTGCTCCGCCATAAAATTTGAAAGTTCCTTACAATACTCGTATAAAATTTCATCGCCGTTTTTATAACCGTATCGATCGTTTATGTCGATGATATTTTTAATTCGCAAAAGCACGATATTTATTTGACGATTTTTGGCTAGATCATTACTCAAAATTTTTTCGATCTCCTCGCGCACAAATACGTGAGTAACGGGATCGATCAGCGTCTTTTGAAAGCCAAAATAAATTTGATAAATAACATAATAAACATAGCAGATTAAAAGTATCAAAAATAAAATTACATCGTCAAATTTAAACTCGCCGTTTCGAAACAAAATAATTCCGAAAACAATCAAAACGCAGGTAAACGGCACCGAAATTTTAAGCGCCGTTATGAAACGATTTTCGCGCTCTTTGGTCTCACTAAATAGCATCTAAACGTCCAAATGTTTTACATCTTTTGCATGATCTTGGATGTAGTTTCGGCGCGGCTCGACCTCGTCGCCCATGAAAAGATTAAAGGTATCGCTAGCACTCTGCGCATCGGCTATATTTATCTTTAGTAACCTTCGATTTTCAGGACTCATAGTGGTTTCCCAAAGCTGCTCCGGATTCATCTCTCCAAGACCTTTGTAACGCTGAATATAAGCGCCTTTTTTCGAGCTTTTTTCGATTTCATCTAAAATTTCAATAAAATCCTTGCCGAAATTTACACCCCGATCTTTGACCTTTGAATAAATTCTGATCGCCTCTTCAAAGATATAATTGCCGAATAAATTCTCATCTATCACGAGCTGTTCTAGGCCGCTTGGCGTCTGAACATAAATTCTAATCTCTTCATCATTTACATAGGAATTTAAGATATTAAATCCTTCACTCTCCAGACGCGGTTTTAAAATTTTAAATAACTCCTCGTAGCCGAGGCTGCGCACTTCGTCGTTTTCTATTAAAAATCTGATCGCGCTAAGCACGCTGAAACGCTTTTTAAGCTCATTTAGAAGTGAGCGGTAGTTTGAGACGATTTTTAGATAATCAATCAGATCCTCGTTACCGATGCCTTCAAACTCGCCCATATCGATGCCGGTTTCGATCAAAAACTCACTCAGCGCTTTTTCGTCTTTTAGATAAATTTCTTTTTTACCCTTTTTATATCTAAAAAGCGGCGGCTGTGCCAGATAAACATAGCCGTTTTCGACAATAGGGCGCAAAAATCTAAAGAAAAATGTTAGAAGCAGCGTCTGAATGTGGCTGCCGTCGACGTCCGCATCGGTCATGATGATAATTTTGTGATAGCGAAGTTTTTCCTCGTTAAATTCTTCTCCGATACCGCAACCAAAGGCCGTTATCATATTTTTAATCTCTTCGGATTGCAAAATTCTATCCAGGCGCGCCTTTTCTACGTTTAAAATTTTACCTCTAAGCGGCAGGATCGCTTGAAACACGCGGTCTCTTCCCTGCTTCGCCGAACCGCCTGCGCTATCACCCTCGACTAGATAAATTTCGCTAATGCTTGCATCCTTACTCTGACAATCGGCTAACTTTCCGGGAAGGGTGCCGACGGAATTTATATTGTCTTTTTTGCGCGTTAGATCGCGTGCCTTTTTCGCCGCTTCGCGACCGCGCGCGGCTAAAAGAGCCTTATTCATAATGGCGCGCGCTTCGATCGGATTTTCTTCAAAATACTTGCTAAGCACCTCAAACGCCATCTTTTGCACGATCGGCTTAACGTAGCTGGAGCCCAGCTTGCCTTTAGTCTGTCCCTCAAACTGCGGCTCGGGAACCTTTACGCTAATTACCGCGATAAGTCCCTCGCGAACGTCGTCGCCGGTGATCTTCGTGTCCTTTTCGCGCGCAGCCGCATTTGCCGCGACATAATTTGTTATCGCGCGCGTAAGACCCGCTCTAAAACCCGCCTCGTGCGTACCGCCGTCCGGAGTTTTGATATTATTTACGAAGCTTAATAAATTTTCGCTATACGTTTCGTTATACATAAGCGCAAAATCAACCATAACATCTTCCGCGCCGTCGCTAAACGACACGGCTTTGGATATAGCTGGCACTTTATTCATATCGTTTACGAAGCTCTCCAAACCGCCTTCAAAGTGAAAATGCTCGTCCCTTCCCGTGCGGTTATCTTTAAAATTTATCGTAATTTTTGGATTTAGATACGCTAGCTCGCGAAATCTTTTCGATAAAATTTCATCATCAAATTTTAAAATTTCAAAAATTTCATCATCCGGCCAAAACTCGATCGTCGTTCCCGTGCGGTTAGTCGTCTTTACCACGTCCAGATCGGAAACTGGAATGCCTTTTGAAAACTCCTGTCTAAAAATATTTCCGTCGCGTTTGATCGTAGCGACGAGTTTTTTTGAGAGCGCATTTACGACGCTAACGCCCACGCCGTGCAGACCGCCGGAGACTTTGTAAGTGTCTTTGTCAAATTTACCGCCTGCGTGAAGTACCGTAAGAACCACTGTCGCGGCCGGAATTTTTTCGGTCGGGTGCATATCGACGGGAATTCCGCGACCATTATCGCTAACGATACAGCTTCCCTCGCTCGTAATCTCGATATCGATCGTATCACAGTACCCGGCCATCGACTCATCGATCGAATTATCCACGACTTCGTAGATCATATGGTGAAGTCCGCCGATATTGGTATCTCCGATATACATACCGGGGCGCTTCCTAACGGCCTCAAGACCCTTTAAAACTTTAATATTACTAGCGCCGTAATTTTGCTTCATAATTTTCCTTTAAATATTATTTATCGGCATGACGACCGTTTTTAAGCCATCCGCGCTAAGCACGAACGCCGTATCGGAGCTATTAAAGCTTAGCTCAAAAATTTCGCTCTCGATACCGCTTAAAAAATCTAATAGAAAGCGATTTTTAACGCCAAAAACTATCTCGCCGTTTATCTCGATTGCCACTTCGATTTCAGTTTTAGCTTCGGAGTTATCTTCGTTGATGCTCTCAAAAACCATTCCGTCCTTTTTAATAGTAACCTTCATCTCCTCGCACATCGCGTTTATCGCTCGCACGCCGCTTACCATCTTATCGCGCGGGATTAAAATTTTATACGCCGTATCGCTTGGGATTACCCGCTCGTAGTTTGGAAATTTACCGTTTATAAGCTTCGTAAAAAACTCAAAATTCTCGCTCACCGCTAGCAGCACATTTTCGTCGTAGTAAATTTTAATCTTATCCGAAAATAGCTTTTGAATTTCGCCTATCGCCTTTTTAGGGATTAAAATTTTAGTATCTAGCTCACCCGCTTTTGATTGAGTGATAAGCTTATAAACGCTAAGTCGCTTAGTATCGGTTCCGACTAAATTTATAAAGCCCTCTTTTACGTCGATCAAAGCTCCGTTTAGCTCATATTTTGGATTGTTTGTATCGATCGACGGATAGATCTTTTTAAGGCTTCTGCCTAAAATTCCAGCGTTTACGTCAAAGCTATTTTTGCCTTCTACCGTAGGAAAGCTTGGAAAATCCCTCGTTTCAAACATCGGAAGCTTATACTTGGATTTTTTTTGCTTTACAAATAGCGCTCCATTTACAGTTTCTAAAGTAACGTTATCGTCGCTTAGACCTTTTATGACGCTAAGAAGTTTGCCTCCGTTTGCGGTGGCTTCGCCCTCTGTTTCTATTGAGAC
>CALHQN010000320.1 GCA_938036585.1 uncultured Campylobacter sp. | reverse complement strand
TCGAGCGGTTAAAATTAGCTCATCTCACCTCCGCCACTTTCCGCCGCGGCTAAATTTTATATTTCAAAAGCGCATCTTTTTCGGCTTTGCTTACGCGAAAGCTATCGCGGATCTTCGATATCGCCTTGTTTTGGATAAATTTAACCGCCCGCTTGCTCTCCAAAAACGCAAGCGTGATCTCGCGCTGCTTGATAAACATCTCCGCTATCGCCCACGCCGCGCCCATCTGCACGTAATACCGTTCGTCGCTTTCGGCGGCGCAAATTTCAAAAAATTCCTCAGGCGAGATCGCGCTCATATTTTGCATAAAATAAACGTAGAAAAATCGCCTCTCAAACTCGTCCGCGCCGTTTTTAGCCTGCTTTAGCAGCGCGTCCACGAAAGCGGCGTCTCTGAATTTCGGAGCGAACATATCGCAAACCGCCCAATTAGGCATCGTTTTGATAAAACTACTCGCAAGCGCAAATTTCGTCTCATCCTGCTTCAAAAGCATTATAAAAAAGCCTTTTAGCACGAACTCCTCGTGAAAAATGGGCTCGTAATTTTGCAGCTCGCGCCGCGCCTCGTCCGCTCCGCCCAAAGCGGCGAAGCTTTTGCGAGCAAGTGCGCGCAGTGCGGGAGTGCGCACGCCCAAAATCTGCGGCGCGGGTATCAGGCGCTTTGAAAATTGCGCCAGCTTCTCCTCGCTTAACGCTCGAAGCTGCTTAAGCATATCTTCTCGTAAATCCATGGCTTTCCTTTAAATTTGATCGTAAATTTAATCGCGCGCGAGATTACGATTTTATAACGGCGCGCCGAAATTTTGCCGCATAGGGCTTTTATTTAAACAGATCGCGCCGCACGCACAAACTAATCACCCGATAGATCGCACCGCTTCAAGTCGCTCGTCGTACCCGCTCAAAATCTTTTGTCTAAAAATACGCCCTGCTAAATCGCGCCGTATGCCGCCGGGCGAAGCAAGCCGTATCGCCAAAGCCGCTTAAATGAAACTCGGCGCGTCGTTTGAAAACAAAATCAGATCGCCGCCGTGCGTATTTTCGCTCAAAACCCACTGCAAATCGCGCTTATCTTTCAAAACGATAGTCTTTGCGGGGTCGATCTTGCTTTGCAGCACCTCGGAATTTAGCTCGCCCGTAATGATCGCGAGATCAAAAATTTCGTCGATCTTGGCGGCGAGCGTCTCGTTGTCCTCGCGCGTGCTCTCAACGATGCCAGGCGTGATGATGACCTTGCGCCCGCCGTAGCTTCTCATCAGCTCGTAGCTTTGCAGCATGCCGCTTAGATTGCCGTTGAAACTATCGTCGATGATGATCTTGCCGCCCGCATCGAGCCGCGCGAGGCGGTGCTCGACGGCGTCGACGTGTGCGACGCGGCTTTTGATCTTATCTGCGCTAAGCCCTAAAAATTGCGCGATCTTTATACACGCGGCGAGATTTGCAGCGTTAAATTTACCCAAAATCGGCGCGAAAAACTCATGCCTCTCGCCCTCACCCGTTCGCTTATCTTGATTTTCCCGTCTCTCTTGTTTTTCATGTTTTTTTTGCTCTGCGCCGTACTCTCTATACGCGCCATTCGAATCCTCGCTTAAGCCGCCCTGCCCTTCGCCCTCTGCGGCGGATGTTTCTATGTGCGGCGCGGAATTTTCTCTGCTCGCACCGCTTTCATCATCGCTCAAGCTAAGGCCAAATTTTATTCCGTCCAGATCCGCGCCGTGAATTTCCAGCCCCTCGTCGTAGATCGTGACGCGCTCGTCCGCACTTTTTTGCGTGCAGCTGTGCAAAAACGCATGCTTTAGCCGTGCGCTTGTGAGCGCTTCGAGCTTGGTTTTGCGGATGTTTTCGATGCTTTTGAAATACTCGATGTGTTGCGCGCCGATCTCACCCACGACGACGATCTGCGGCGCCAAAAACTCGGTGATCTCGGCGATATCGCCGCTTAGCCTGGCGCCTGCTTCGGCGATGTAGATCTGCGTATCTGCGGGTAGCGCCTCGTTTACGTCGCGCACTAGCCCTGCTAGCGTGTTTACAGAGCGCGGCGTCTTATAGCAGCGAAAGTCATTTTTTAAAATTTGATACAAGAAGTTTTTAATGCTCGTCTTGCCATAGCTCGCGGTGATCTGAATGATCGTAAGCGAGGGCACCTGGGCTAGTTTTTTGCGCGCGGCGGCCTTAAATTTCGCAGCCTGCGCTCGCTCGTAAGCAAAACTCGCCGCAAGGCCCGCGCCAAGCGGTAAAAAGATCGGCAAAATCGGGCCCCCCGCGGCATAAAACGCGGCATTAAAGCTAAACACACAAACCGCCAAAATCGCGAAAAATCGCTTCACGCGCGGCGTAAATACGAGCTTTTTATCTAGCCCTCTTTGCCAAAGCCACAGCGCGAGCGCGTAGGCCGCGACGATTAGAATTTTAGCGGCGTGCAGGGCATAGAGGGACGCGGCGCCGAATTTAGCCGCACCTAAGCCCGCCGCGATCTCGCAGCCAAAATACGCCGCTAGCGGCAAAATCAAAAAATAGAGGTGCCACGCGGGCTTGGTGAAGTGAAAGATGATGCGCGCGGGCTTGTATGAAAACCACTGCAGGCAGGTGATCAGATAAAAGCCCAGCAGTAGGACGAATGCCGCGTGCGCGATCAAAAATATTATATTCATCTTTTAAAATTCCTTTTTATAAATTTACGCGCCCGCTTTGCAAGCCTGTGCGGGCAAAAACGCGGCGAGCTCGGACTAAGCGGCATTCGGCTTCATTTGCAAATTTGACAAATTCTCGTTTTGCAAAATTCTAGTTTTGCAAATTTTCGCTCTCGCAAATTCACGCTCTCGCGAAAGCCACATGAGCCGCGCGCTAGATAAATTTACGCTGCCGCGCGGCTCTTTCGTCATTGATACTGTGCCGCGCCTCGCAGGCTAGGCTTTGCGACGTTTTTATAATGCTGCGCGATATTTATGCCGTCTGAGCACTTCGGCTTCGTATCGCGACGAAGCGACGGCGCGGTTATGCGACTAAATTTAATCGTCCGCTTTTCGGTACACGCACGCGGTTTCGCCGCATCATGTACGGCTGCCGCAAGCACAGAGCAAAACGACCCGTTACGTCGTTAAAATTTTAAAATTTAACGCAGCACACCGCAATTTGAGCTTTGCGTTTTATACCGCGTGCCCAAAGAGCGGATTTTACACCGCTAAATTTTAAATATGTGCCGCGTACTCGCGACTTTATAATCTAAATTTACGCTTCGGCTTGCGATCTTTAGCGCAAACAGATTGCAAAATTTTAAAACGCGAGCCGCATTAAAGCGCCGCATTGAAACGCTTTTAAATTGCACCCCGCTCTTACATTCGCGCGATCTGTTTTGTATCTAAAGCGCGATTTTTAGCGGCTCGGCACCACAATTTCGCGGCTAAATTTTAAAAATTTATACAAAATCGCGTCTTGTTTTAAATTTAGTGCGGCGCAAAATCGTTAAATTTAGCTGCCGCTAAGCTCCTTCTCGATCTGCTCGCCGATAAATTCCGCGCTCTGCAAAAAGAAAAAGTGATCCCCCGCCAGCGGATAAAATTTGCTGTTTTTGACGAGCGAGTGGATCAGCTCGCCGCTTTTTAGGCTAGTGGCGCGATCGTCCTTGCCCCAAAAGATGAGCGCATTTTGTGGGCTCAGCGCGGAAAAAATGTCGCGAAAGTCCTCATTTACGACGTTTTTTAGTGTCTCATACATCGTCTTGCTCATACCTGCGGCATCCTTGCTTGCAAACGCACGCCAAAGCCACGCCAGGCCAAATCTTTTTAAAATTTTAAAAATCGCGATCTTGGCGCGCACGACAAAGGGCTTCGGCTCGATGATGCCTGCGCTACTTAGTAGTATTAGATTGCGCGGAGCCAGCAACGCGGCGATCTTGCCGCCGAAGCTGTGCCCCATGATCGCCGCGGGCTGCTTGCCGAAAGCCGCGATAAAGGCGCGCATAATCTCCGCATAATCCTCGCTGCCAAGGGCGCGCGAGGGCTGCGAGCTGGCGCCAAACCCCGGCAGATCCGCAAATACCGCGGCAAAGCGCTTGAACCTGCCCTCAAACGCGCGCTGCATAAGCCTTTTATCCGCGCCCCAACCGTGCAGGATCAGGATGTATTGCTCGCGCTGCAGGTTTGAAATTTCGTAGCTGATCTTGTAGCTTTCGCCGCCGCAGACGAGCTCCTTACTCGCCACCGCCGCTCCTTTTGGCGTAAACGGCCTTGAGTAGCTCGACTGCCTTTTCGAGCCGCTCAAACTCGCTCATACTGATCATTACGGCTTCGAATTTGTTATTTTTGACGATCAAGGCTTTTTTAATCTCTTGGTTTTTGATCTTGTTTAAAACGGTGCTGAAGTTGCGCACGATCTCGGTAGCGGTGTAAATTTCGTCTTGATTTATCATGACTTGACCTTTGGGGTAAAATTTTACGCAAAATTTAGCGTAAAATTTTAAACGATTGGCTATTTATTAGCGGTGATTTTGGTGATCAGCTCATAGCTTACGGGGATCTGTTTCGCCTTCGGCAGAGACGCAGCCAGCGCGTTTAGCACCGCTGCAAAGTCGTCAAATAGGTAGTTTGCGAGGCTGCCCGGGTTTGGATTTATCTCGTTTAGATAAATTTCGCCCTCTTTTTCAAAAAAATCGCAGCGAATGAGCGCGCCGTCAAAGCCCTGCTCGTAAATTTTAGTAAAGGCGTCCTTCATTTTGCCCGCTAGCTCGGGCTCAATATCGGCAGGTTCGATCTTTTGCGGGCGCGCAAAGTCGAGGTATTTGCGATCAAAATCCAAAAAGCCCGATTTTTTCGGCTCCTCGATGTTTGAATAGATAAATTTGGCGCTCGCGTTTAAGCTTGAGCTCGAATTTCCGCCGTTTAAATTTAGCTCTTGCGCGAGGCTGCAGCCCGCAAGATTAAACTCGCGGATATTTTCGATATACGGCTCTGCAATCGCCGTATCATCGAGCTCGAAGGCACGATCTAGCGCGTAATCAAGCTCTGCCTTGCTTTTTACTATGCCGATGCCGATGCTGCTTCCGAGCCTTGCCGGTTTGATGATGAGAGGTAGTGCGAGACGTGGCGTCTGACCGCGCTTTAGCACTTCGTATTCAAGCGTCTTAACGCCTGCGGCGCGGGCTAGATCCTTGGTCAAAACTTTATTGTAGCTTAGCACGCTAGCTTCGATGCGAGGCCCGATGTAAGGGATGCCGAAAAACTCGAATAAAGCCGCTATCTTGCCGTCCTCGCCGTCGCAGCCGTGGATTAAATTTACGCAGACGTTTAGATCGAGCATGCTTTTTGAGAACATTCCGCCCGCAAAAAACCCGCCCGTGCCGATACTAAGCTCCTTCGCCTTGGCGTATTCGCCGTTTTTAAAATACACCGCGCGCATATTTTTATCCTCGATGCGGTAAAATTTGCGCTCCCGATCGCAAAAAATAAACTCCAGGCTCTGTCCTTTTAGCGCGTTTTTAACGGCGATTGCCGAGATTATGCTTACCTCATGCTCGTAGCTCTGTCCGCCAAAAACTATACCAAATTTCATCATCTCTCCTTATGCTAATTTTTTAAGCGCTTCTTTTACGAGCTCCGCCGTGCTCGTGCTGGTGCAATCAACCATCGCTTTATTAATGCGATCTCTTTTAAACCCGAGGCTCTCAAGCGCCGAGATCGCCTCCGCTTTATAGGTCTGATCGGGGCTAAATTCCATCAGCTTCGCATCTCCTAGCTCGGCGATCATCCTGCGAGCCGTCTTGGGGCCGATGCCGGGCACCGAAGTAAGCGTCGCCGCATCGCCGCTAGCAATAGCCTTGATGAACGCTTGCGAGCTGAGGCTCGAGCACACCGCCATCGCCGTGCTTGCGCCGATGCCGCTAAGTTTGATCAGCATCTCAAACATCGTTCGTTCTCTCTCGTCCAAAAAACCGTAGAGCAGATCGGCGTCCTCTCTGATGATCTGTGTGATCAAAAGCTCGGTCTTAGAGCCGCTTTGCAGCTGCGCGGCGCATCCTAGCGAGATATTTACGCCGTAGCTTACGCCGCTAGCGAGCTTCAAAACGCAGCGCGTAGGCTCCTTTTTGGTAATGATCCCCTCAAGCGCCGCTATCATTGTATCGCCCTTAAAATTTCATCGATCGCTTGATTTAGCACTAAATTCATAGCGTTAAAGATACTTTGCGAGCTCGGATCGGGCACGAAGACCTGCTTTGTGATGATGCCGGAGGTTTTGGAGCTGATCGCGTCTAAAATTTCATATGCGATCGTGATAACCGCCTGATCGCCGTTAACTTGAAGCGCAACGACGTTTGTTTTTAGGCGCAGGTCTTTTTCTTTAGGCACGAAGATCGGATTTAAGCCGCACGTGGAAAACGCGGCGTCGATCAGCGCTTTATAAACCATCTCGCTAGGCATCGTGATAAATTTAGCGTCGCTTGCGAACCGCGTTCGGTTTCTAAAATCCACTATTAAAATATCGCGCCTATCTACAAGATCGGTCGCCGCGACATTGTCTATAAAGATATTTCGGCGTTTGATGCCCGCTTGGATGCAGCTTTTCTGCTGATATTTGAGCTCGTAGTAGGTGTACGGCGTCGCTTTTTTCGCGAGGCAGCCGCTAAGAAGCGCGCCCGCAAGAGTTAAAATCAAAAATTTTCTCATCTATTGTCCTTTTTATCGCTACCCGACGTGTCTTTGAAAAAGAAATCGTAAGGGTCTTGCTCCAGCCTAAATAGCGCGTCTTGAAACTCGCGCAAGGCTCTGTTAAACTCTCGCAGCGTGGTCTTTGCCTCGCCGAGGGTCGGGTCTAAAATTTCTTTTAAATTATACTCGCCGCGATCTACGCGCTTCATAATCGCCGCTTGCGAGGCGTTGAGCGAGTCGCTAAATTTCTTCGCGCTTATCGCCAAAGCGTCAAAATCGTTTAGCAGCTTATCAAATTCCTTCTCGCGCTCGTTTAAATTCGCGACCAGCTTATCGGCGTTTGCCATCAATTTATCTAAATTTTTAAATTTCTCCTCATCCGCTAATAGCGCGCTAAATTTATCCAGCGAGCTTAAGATACGATCAAATTTCTCGGTGTTTTCGCGCGAAAGAATGGTGTTTATCTTAAAGATCATCTGCCCCACGCTATCGGTGATGATCTCGGCCTTCGAGCCGATCTTATCGAGCAGCGTCTTATCGAGCGCAATGATCGGCTTTCTATCGTTCGGCGCGAACAGCTCGCCGTTTCCTTTGGTGATATTGATAAACGCGATGCCGCTAATGCCCTGGGTTTCGACCTTTGCGATGCTGTCCTTTGAGATCGGCAGCTTGCTTTTTACCGAAATTTCAATCTCGATGATCGCGTTTTCGATATCGGCAAAGTCGATGCGCTTCACAAAGCCCGCATTTACGCCGATGAAGCGGACTTCAGAGTTTTCTTTAAGCCCTGTTGGAAGCTCCTTGGTGTGGATGAAATATGAGCGGTAGCTCTCTCCGGGGGTGCTTTTGGTGAGCATCCACCACATAAATGCAGACAATGCGGTCACGCAAAGCATCGCAAATATGCCCACGACCGTGTATGAAGTTCTATTTTCCAATCTTTTCTCCTAATTTTGCAGGGCGTAAATTTTAAAATTTAGCGCCAATTTTGAAATTTCAAAATATCGCCGCGCCGTATTTTAGCGTAAAATTTTACCGCCTCGGTTTAAATTTAACGCAGCTTACTCGTTAAAATTTTAAAATTTAAAAGCGCTTCCGTTTAAATTTTAAAATTTCAGCTTGGAATGCTTGAAATTTGCCGCGCCGCTACTTTAAAAATTTAGCTCGCATCGACATAAATTTTATATTTTCCGCAGTGCAGACATCTGAACAGATAGCCCGCCGTATCGCCTCCTGCGATGAGGCAGTCACGCACGTCCTCTACCGCAAATTCGCCGCGCAGGGCGTACTCCTCAAAGACTTCGTCGGCAATACCCATCTCCTCTAATTCCTTCGTGCCCACGTCACCTAAAAACTCGCAGTAATCGTCGCAACACGTGAGCCAATGCGCCCCCTGCCAGCTAAAATACCCCGGCGTCCTTTGAAACAACTCCTCGGTTTTGCTCTGCGCATCCATAGCGCCCGGCGTCAGAGAATCGGCGTCCTGGATGAAGCCAGCGTCAAATTTCGCCGCAGCCGTGCCGCTAGCGATGCAGTGTGGGCAGAGATATTTCACGTCCGCCGTGCAGTAAATGCTACCGCGATAATAAACGCCCGTAGCCTGCTCGCAGCACTCGCAAACCACGCTCGCATCCTCTTTAAACACCTCCGTTTTAAATGGGTCGGGGTGATAACGAAAATGAGGCAGGGCTTTTGATTTTTCGCTCACGCGCGCCGCCTTGCTCGCGGTTTTGGGGCGTTTTATCGCATCCGCGTCGCCGTCTGCGCCGTACTGCTTCAGATAGCCGAGCTTTTTAAGCTGCTTTCTGTCCTTCGGATCGTAAATTTCGCCGAGCAGTTCGCAGGCGCTCTTTTTTAACCCCAGTAGTTCGTAAACGTCCACCAGCACGGCTTTTGCCTCTTTTTCACCGCATTTTTTGAGCTCCTCTTTGAACTCATACAGAGCCAAAATGTTCGCCGCATCGCCGTCCGAGTCCCAAAACGCCTTTTGAAGCGCGATATATTTTTGCCTAAGCTTATCGATTTCGGCTCCTAAATTTTAAAATTTGCCCGATAAATTTCAACCGTCAAAATTTCATCCATTCAAAATTTTACCCGCCGCGAGTTGTATTTCGGCTCGGTAAATTTCAAAGCTTAATCTCTTTGCCGCATCTTAAATAGCTCTTCGAGCGGGTTGTTCTCCAGGTTTGAAATCTCCTCAATGCTTCCTTCAAAGGCAATTTTTTGATTATCCACGATCAAAAACCGATCCAAAATGTCAAAGATGCTATCCACGTCGTGCGTGACCATCACGACCGTGACGCCGAGGCTGTCTCTAAGCTCGCAAACAAGCCTATCAAGGGCTCTGGCGCTGAGCGGATCAAGCCCCGAGTTTGGCTCGTCCAAAAATAAAATTTCAGGGCTGAGAGCGAGCGCGCGAGCCAGCGCCACGCGCTTTTTCATACCGCCGCTAAGCTCGTTTGGGCTAAGCGCGGCGGCCTCCTTCTTGAGCCCCACCTTTTGGATCCAAAACATCGACAGCTCGTCTATCTCGCGCTCGCTAAATTTAGAGTATTCGCGCAGCAGCACGCCTACGTTTTCGAGCACGCTCATCGAGCTGTAAAGCGCGCCGAACTGAAACATCACGCCGCATTTTAGGCGGATCTCGTTTTGTTCCGCCTCGCTCGCGCGCCAAATATCGCGTCCAAAAATTTTAACCTCGCCGCTTTGCGGGCGCTTTAAAAATATAAGCGTTTTCATCAGCGTCGTTTTCCCGCTACCGCTGCCGCCTAAGAAGCCGTAAATTTCGCCCTTTTTGACGCTAAAGCTCACACAATCATGCATAACGCGCGAGCCGTACGCGGTAGTAACATCGCGCGCGACTATAATTTTAGAGGTCCCGCTAGATTGCGCCTGATCTTTCATAGCCCGATCTCCGAAAACAGAACCGCAAAGACCGCGTCGATCGCGATGACCCAAAATATCGCATTTACGACGCTGATCGTGGTGTATTCGCCGATGCTTTGGGTGTTTCCTTTGACCTCAAAACCCCGCATGCAGCCGATGATAGCGATGAATGCCCCGAAAAACGGCGCTTTTATCATACCGACTAAAAAGTGCCTGAACTCAACCGCAGATTTAAATCTATCCAGATAATCGCTAAAAGGGATCTCCAAATACGCCTCGCACACGATCATCTGCGCAAGGATACTCACGCCGTCTGCGATAAAAATAACTAGCGGCATCACAAAAACCATCGCGATTATGCGCGGCATCGATAAGAAATAAAAGGGATCAAAGCCCATTGTCTTCATCGCGTCGATCTCCTCGGTGATCTTCATCACGCCGATCTGCGCCGTAAAGCTCGAAGCCGAACGGCCCGCGATGACGATGGCGGCGATTAGAGGCGCTACCTCGCGCAGCGTTAAAGAGCCCATAATGTCGATGATATAGACGCTAGCGCCAAATTTAGAAAGCATATCCGAGCCGATGTAAGCAAGCACGATACCGATCAAAAATGCCGTCAGCGATACGATAAAAAGCGCGTCTATGCCGCTATCTTTGATAAAATTTACCGTCTCTTTGAATCTAAATTTAAAAGGCTTTGCAAAAATCGCGACGAGCTTTACAAAAAACTCGCCCAAAAATGAAGCCAAAGTTAGTAGCCCCAAAAGCCCTATGTGGATATAAAGCCCGATCTGCGCAAAAAAGCCCGGCGCAAGAGGCTTCGGTACGCAACCAAAATCGATCGATTCGTCATTTATGAAATCAAAAATTTTTCGCGCTTTTCGGTTTTGGCCGCTGAGCTTTACCCGCTTGCCGGCAAGGGCGTTTTTGATCATCAGCGCCATGAAGTAGTCTAAATTTGAAATTTCGCTTAAGCTTAGCTCCAGCTCGTTTAAATTTTTTACCGCTTTTTTTAGTGCAAGTAGCTGTGAGCGCGAGCTTTTGTAGTTCCATTGCCCGCGTAGCGATAGGGTGTTTTTCCCGCCCGAGCTTTCGAGCGAAAAGGCTAAATTCCGCAAAAATTTCTCTCCAAAATCAAAAAATAGGGGAAATTATAATATAATCAACCTTGGCATTTTATAAAATTTAATGGAGATTTATGCTCAGAGGCTTTTTTACAAATAGCGCAGGCACGCTGGTTTCGCGGGTTTTGGGATTCGTGCGCGACCTGCTTACCGCATCGGTTTTGGGCGCGGGGATTTACAGCGATCTGTTTTTCGTAGCGTTTAAACTGCCCAATCTTTTTCGCAGGCTCTTCGGCGAGGGAGCCTTTACGCAGGCGTTTTTGCCTAGTTTTACCGCCGCGCGCAAAAAAGGAATTTTCGTAGCCTCGGTGCTTATTAAATTTAGCATTTTCATCGCGCTTTTAACGGCACTCGTACTGCTCGCCGCGCCCGTTTTTACTAAAGTTTTGGCATACGGATTTAGCGCCGAGCAGATCGGTCTTGCGGTGCCATACGTGCGGATAAATTTTTTCTACCTTACATTTATCTTCGTCGTTACGCTCTTTGCCTCGCTGCTTCAGTATCGCGACCACTTTGCTACGACGGCGTTTTCGACCGCGCTTTTAAATTTAGCGATGATCGCGGCGCTTCTGCTAGCTCGCGGCAAAGACGGCGCCACGGCGGTGCTTTATCTTAGCTTCGGCGTCGTGGCGGGCGGACTTTTGCAGCTTGCGGTGCACGTTTATGCGTTGAAATTTACCGGCATGCTGCGCGTCTTAGCGGGCGGCTTTGCGCGGCTTGTACGGGGCGATAAGCCGCAGACGCAGGGCTTTTATAAAAATTTTTTCGCAGGCGTGCTCGGTGCTTCGGCGCTTCAGCTAAGCTCGTTTATTGATACCTTTTTTGCGAGCTTCCTTGCTAGCGGCAGTATCAGCTATCTATACTACGCCAACCGCATATTTCAGCTGCCGCTCGCGCTTTTTGCGATTGCGCTTAGCACGGCGATCTTTCCGCGCATGAGCAAATTCGTAAAAGCTCACGACGACGCGCAAGCTCTGGCGTTAGTGGAGCGCGGGTTTTACTTCCTTTTGGCGCTGCTCGGGCTCTCTACGATAGGCGGCGTGATGCTGCGAAACGAGATCACGCAGCTGCTATTTGAGCGCGGAGAATTTACCCGCCAAAATTCCATCGAATGCGCCGCAGTTCTCGGCGCGTATATGGTGGGGCTCGTGCCGTTTGGGCTGTCTAGGATTTTTTCGCACTGGCTGTATGCGAATATGAAGCAGAATCTAAGCGCGAAAATTTCGATCTGGTGCGTCTTTATAAACGTCGCTTTGTGCGCGCTGTTTTTTAAACCCTTCGGTGCGGTGGGGCTTGCGTTTGCAAGCACGATAACGGGAGCGTTTCTGCTCGGCTTTAATCTCTATTTTTTTGGATTTAATAACTTTTTGGCTATAATCCGCGCAAAAAAAATTATTGCGATCGCGGCTCTTTGTGCGGGCGAAGCGGCGATTTTATACATTTTAAAAGGCTTGTATTATGGTAATTTATGATAGTTTGAGCAAAAAGAAGCTCCCTTTTAAGCCCATTAGCGAGGGGCTGGCGCGCATTTACGCCTGCGGCCCGACCGTTTATGACGACGCGCATTTAGGGCACGCAAAAAGCGCCGTGAGCTTCGATCTGCTGCGCCGCGTACTACAAGCGGAGGGCTATGAGGTAAAATTTGCGCGAAATTTCACCGATATAGACGATAAAATTTTAAAAAAGATGGCGGAAACCGGCAAGAGTCTGGGGGAGATCACAGAGCTTTACACCAGCAGATATTTGCAGGATATGAGCGCGCTAAACGTCGCGGACGCGAGCATTTCGCCCAAGGCGACCGAAAATATCGCCGCGATCTGCGAGCTCATATCTTTACTTCTTCAAAAAGGCTTTGCCTACGAGATCGCAGGAGACGGCATCTACTTCGACACGCGCAAGGACGGGGATTATCTAAGCCTTAGCGGCAAAAAAGAGGGCGCTAGTAAAAACATTGCCCGCGTCGCCTCAAACGATGCCAAGCACGACGAGAAGGACTTCGTGCTGTGGAAATTTGACGAAAATTGGTTTGATAGCCCGTTTGGCAAAGGGCGCCCCGGCTGGCACAGCGAGTGCGTCGCGATGATTTTAGCGCACCTTGATAGCGGCGATCCGCAATTTTGCATCGATATTCACGCAGGCGGCGCCGATCTGCTCTTCCCGCATCACGAAAACGAAGCCGCACAGTGCCGCTGCGCCCGCCATAGAGCGCTAAGCAAATACTGGCTTCACAACGGCTTCGTGCAAGTAAATAACGAAAAGATGAGCAAGAGCCTCGGCAACTCCTTTTTTGTAGGCGACGCCCTAAAAATCGCACCCGGCGAGGCGCTGAGATTTTATCTCTTAAGCTCGCATTACAGGGCAAATTTTAATTATTCGATAGCCGATCTGCTTGCGAGCAAAAAGAGGCTAGATAAAATTTACCGCCTTAAAAAGCGCGTCCGTGACGTTTTAGTTCCCGCTGCGGGGCAAAATTCTGCGCCTGAGCTGCCTGCTGCAGAGGCTAAATTTAGATCGGAGATGATGGAATTTTTAAGCGATGATCTCAACACCTCAGGCGCACTTGCGGTGCTTGATAGCTTCGTAGCAAGCGCGAACGAAGCGCTAGATCGCGCGCCAAAAGATAAGGCGTTAAAGGCGCAGATCGCCGCAAATTTGGAGTTTGCGAAGCAGACGCTTGGAATTTTATATGAGGATGAGACCGAATACTTTCGCTTTGGCGTGAGCGAGCAGCAAAGAGCGCAGATCGAGAAGCTGATAAAACAGCGCGCGCAGGCGAAGGCGGAAAAGGACTTTGCGCGCGCGGATGCCATCAGGGCGCGCCTTACGGATATGAAGATCGAAGTGATGGATACGCCCGGCGGCACCGTTTGGGAGGTCGCAGCAGAGTAAAACGTAAAATTTAGCGCAAAATTTTACGTTGAATTTTATGATTTTTGTCATACGGAGTACAAATCCGAACGCTAATTCGCGCATAAATTTTAGCGCGATTTTTATCTGCAGTATTGTGATACAGCGGCGTGATTTTATTTAGCGATACGGTGCAGGAGCGATGCGATGTACAGCACGACGCAGCGGCGAAGGCGCAAGGCGGGTGCAATTTTCATTCGGCGGTGCGGTTGACGCGATGATGAAAGCGTGATTTATCGGCGGTGTTGCTGTTGCAGTGCAGCGAAATAACGCCGCGTGAATCGCAATTTTTATCGGCAGCATGTGGCGATGCGAATGGGTGCAGTGCAGAAACAGCAATGCAGCGCTTGTGCGTAAATTTAGCGTGATTTTTTTGAAGGCGCGGTAGCATGAAAGCGCAATGCGGTGCGGCGTTGTGAAGTCGCGATACACACGATGTATAACGGCACTTTGTAGCGCTTTATGGCGACTCAAAGCATTTACCGCTTAAAATGTGGACGACAAAAGCGCGGAAGATCGCGATGAATAAAAACTCGCTCGCTTTAAGCGCTTAGTGCTTCGAACGCGGCAAACAAAAAAGCTAAATCTCGGCGTCGTCCGCACGGTCGCCGCATGCGAGCGAGTTGATTTAGCGAGCTTGCGAAGCGCAAATTAGTCCCGCGCCGCCCCATAAATTTCGTGCTGCCTCGCGGCCGAAATTTTAAAATTTCGCAGCAAAGCCCAGGTAAAATTTAGCCGCAAATTTTGTTTTGCGGCAAAGAGGAATTTGTAATAGTGCTTCAAGCTGCCTATCTTGGGCTGCGTCCGATTAAAATCAAAACTCCACGTCAAAAGCGGCTCTAGCGAGGCTATTTTTGCTCTCGCTTAGCTCGTACGATGCGCTGAGTCCGACGCTTTGAAGGATCTTATATTTC
>CALHQN010000319.1 GCA_938036585.1 uncultured Campylobacter sp. | reverse complement strand
AATCGGCGCGAGTTTTTAAATTTAGCTCTTCAGCGCGAGCACTCCCCCCCATAAGCGCGCTGTGCTGTATCGGCTGCGCCGCGGTAGCGCTTTTTGGGAGTAAGGCCGGTCGTAATTCTATTTGAAATTTCATCGCCGCCAGCGTTTAAAATCCCAAAAATTCTAGCTCTAAAGCGCTCGAACTGCTCGCCACTGAGCGAAATTTTGTCGTTTAGGCTCTGCACGCCGAAGTCCGCGGCGGTAAAATTTACGATCGCTCCGTCCCTGCCCGCGACGCGCACTCGCCCCTTGACGGAGCCCTTTAGGCGGTATTCGCTGCCGGCTAGAATTTTTTTCATCAGCTCTTTTGGATTATACGGCATGCTAGCGCTCACCAAAGACCGTTTCGTTAAATTTGGCTATGAAGCTTAGCGGGTTCACGCTCACGCCGTTTATCGCGATGCCGAAGTGCAGATGCGGGCCGCTAACTCTGCCGCTCTCGCCCGAAAGCGCGATCAGATCGCCCCTGCCGACGCGATCTCCGAGCGATACTTTGATCTCGCTTAGATGATAATACTGCGAGTAGATGCCGCCGCCGTGATCGATCACGACCGAGCCGCCCGCGTAATAGCGATCTTTGGCGATGACTACGACGCCGTCATTTACGGCATGCACGGAGGTGCCTACCGCGGCGCGATAATCGACGCCTGAGTGGTAGCTTTTCACTTCGCCGTTGAAGGTACGGGCGTTGCCGAATGCCGAGGTGATCTTAGAATCCGAAGGTTGCGCGAATGGACGGACGAAAAGATAGCGCGGCGTGGTTTTTGCGTAAACCGCGTTGGCTTCGTCAAGCTCTCTTTTTATGCGCACAAGAGCCTCTTTTGGGGGTTTGATCTTACCCGGCGCGACGCTTAAAGTCTCTTTTTTATATTCGCCCTTTTTCAAAGCGACGATCTGCTCGCGGCTACCACTTTGATCTACTATCCGCAGCGTAAAATCCCCTTTGGCGCGGTAGTTTGCCGCCAAAACAGCGATCTTATCGCTGGAATTTGGAGCCGTGATGAGCGGAATTTGTTTTGAGCCGAAGCTTAACTCGCTCGTGCTTTTATCTAATTTTAAGACTATGACGTCACCGTTTACTATGTCTAAAGCGAAAATTCTAATCGCCAAAAGTGCAAAAACAGCCAAAATTTTCATAAATTTTCCAAAATTCGTTATTTTTCATCAATTTTTTGTTAAAAATTAGCTAAAACAAATGAAATTGCTGTTATAATAACGAAAATTCAATTTTAAAAGGATTAAATGATGAAAAAGTTTTTGCTTCTAGCATCTTTTGCACTTTGCAGTTTTTTGCACGCGGACGTCGTGGCAAATCAAGAGGTTACGGCAGCGACTAACGTCGTTAGATCTTTCGTGGCCGATAATAATTTCGGTATCGACCCAAGGTACCTCACCAGCGCTAAAGCGGTCGCTATCCTAACCGACGTAAAACGCCTGGCTGCAGGCGCATCGCTGCAATACGGCGATGGAATTTTCAGCGTCAAGGGTGAAGACGGCGAGTGGAGCTCACCGATTTTTATCAAATACAAAGGCTTCGGCGTAGGCTTGCAAGCAGGCTACGAGACTAGCGACATCGTTATGATTTTTCATACTACGAAGTCCTATCAAGACATCTTTACCGGTACGGATACCCTTGAGATCAACGTAGGCGCTGCAGCAGGCGGCGTAGGCACAAGAACCGGTCGCGCGACCGATCTACCGGATATCTCTGCGTGGATGGTAAGCCCGGGCGAGCAGACAGGTCTTTACATCGGTCTCTCGATCGATAACGGCAGAATCACTATCGACGATCAGCTAACTAACGACTTTTACGAGAGAATTTATGACTACGAGGACATCCTAAACGACTCTCCTCGCGCAAATAAATACGCAAAAAGATGGAAAGAGACTATGCGTAAATACTTCACCAATGGCGAGAAGTATAACGCTAGCAGCAACGCCGCAATGCCTGTTAATCAAGTGCAGAAAAAATATCCGGACGGCAAGCCGATCATCTCAAACCGCTCTCCTAGGACGAACGGCAAAGCGAAAGCCAGAAGAGCTAAAGCATCAAAATAATCCAATGAATTTAAAAGCCCCATTTCGGGGCTTTTTCGTTGAAATTTAATGAAATTTCACTGGATTTAATGAGTTTTTTATATTTTTATCACTACAATTACGTTTCTTGTCTCGTTAGCTCAGTTGGTAGAGCATCTGACTCTTAATCAGGAGGTCACAGGTTCGACCCCTGTATGACGCACCAAAAGTTTGCCCCGTTCGTTCAGTGGTTAGGACATCAGATTTTCACTCTGGAAACAGGGGTTCAATTCCCCTACGGGGTACCACTACAATTTAATAAGATGGTTGGGTTCCCGAGCGGTCAAAGGGATCAGACTGTAAATCTGACGGCTCAGCCTTCGAAGGTTCGAATCCTTCCCCAACCACCATCTTTAAAACAATCAACTACACTTCGGTGTAGCTTTTTTAATTTTATAGGAGTTCTTTAAGCAGAATATTACTTTCTTCCTTAGCTAAATCAATTAAATCTTGACTAAAGCCAGATTTTGAAAATAATATATAATATTCTTCTCTCTTATCATTATTCCATATAACTTTTTTAGATTTTTCCTTTAGCTCATTTAAAACATTTAAACCTACCTGTTTATTAGAATATTTACACTCTCCAAAAACTATTTTATTATTTTCTCCTAAACCTACAATATCTATTTCTGTATTTTTATCCCACCATCTACCAACTTTAAGCAAAGGAAAATTTATATTTTCCCATATACTTTCTCTGGCTAAATCTTCATAAATCTTTGATACATATAAATCAAATTCATTTTCAATTTTATTTTTAACATAAGTTAAATTCTCAATTTCAAGATAGCTTTGGTATGGATAAACATAAGAAAACCAAAACCTTAAATAATTATCTTTTATCTTATATAAAACTTTTTTTGTATTTTCTATATTTTCAGTAATAGGACTTTCTTTTTCAAGTATATCTAAATCTATAAGTTTTGAAATATATGGAGATAGCCCCCCTGCATTTATTTGTAAATATGAAGATATAGCTGACATCTTAGTATGTCCTATTGATATTGCATTTAAAATAGAGAAATACCTAGATAAATCATTA
>CALHQN010000318.1 GCA_938036585.1 uncultured Campylobacter sp. | reverse complement strand
CCGCAAGACGCTCCGTAAAATTTACCCGCCAGCAGTAAATATTTGGCACACGGACGGATTTTTGCGCGCAGCGCCGCACGTTTTGTTTTAAATTTAGCGCGGTGGGCTTTAAAATTTTAAATTTACCGCTTTCGCACCATGTTTATCCGCAGAGCTATCGCGCCAGCTAAAATTTATCTGCGGGGCAGATCTCGGCGCCGAAATAAAATTTTATCCCGCTTGCAAAAATGCGCGGCGCGTAAAATTTCATCACTTGTTTTTCTGAAAGTACGCGTCCACGCCGTTTGCGATACCCTGAGCGATGCGGTCTTGATAGGCGCTTTTGCCTAAATTTTTACCCTCATCCGGGTGCGTGATGTAGCCGATCTCCACGAGTACTGCGGGCATCGTAGCGCCTACCAGCACCCAAAACGGCGCCTCGCGCACGCCGCCGTCCTTGCTTTTGAAACTCTTTTTTACCGAGCTTAGCATATAGCTTTGAATGTCGATGGCAAGCTTGTTTGAGGAGATTATCTTCTCGCGATTTAAGAAATTTAAAAAGGTCTGCTTCGAGAAGGTGTTCATATCCTCCAAATCACCCTTGTTTTCGAGCGCGGCGGCGTTTTTGCTGCGCTCGCTTCTAGCCGGGCTTAAGAAAAAGGTCTCCACGCCGCTCATTCTGGATGCCGCGCTTGCGTTAGGAGCGGCGTTTGCGTGGATCGAGATAAACATATCGGCGTTCTTTTTGCCGGCAAATATCGTGCGCGACCGTAGATTTATAAAAACGTCGGTGCTGCGCGTGTAAAGGACCCTGTAGCCGCGCTTTTGAAGCAACACGCCAAGCTTTTTGGATGTGGCTAGCACGACGTTTTTTTCCTTCAGCCCGTTTCCTACCGCGCCCGAATCGCTGCCGCCGTGACCCGGATCGATTACGATGAGCTTGCCCTTGGTCGATTTGTAAATTTTACCGGCGGCCACGGAGGTCGATTTGGCGCCCCCTGATTCCTCTATCGTGCTGATTTGCGGCTCGCTATCTTGCTCGCGCCCGCGTTTGCGCCCTGATTTTTGATCTCTGTTTTTTTCTGCGCGCGCGGCTTTTGCGGACTTGGAGCTTTCGACGGCGCTTAAAATCATTAAATTTCCGTCGATCTGCACGCTAGCGTTAAATTTTTTCTCGTCGCTAAGCACGACGCGCACAGTCTTGTCGTTATACTGCGAGATACGCACTTCGCCCACGAAGCTATCTTTTAGCCGCGTATTGTGCGACTTTTGGCGCGCGCTAAAATCGAGCACGAAGCGAAAATGATCGTTGCTCGCGATGGTGAAATCCTTATAATCGCTCTGCCTTAGATCGCGGTTGAACTCAAGCACGATCTCGTTTTTATCGCCGCGCAGAGAATTTAGCGCAAGCTGGGCGTTTTTGTCCGCTTTTTGGACGCTGCTTTTTCTAAGCTCGCTACTTTGATCCGCGCCGCCATCGCCTTCGTCTTGTGCGGTCGCGTCCTCGCCACTATCGTCCTCTTGGGCGTCTACGACCTCGTCAGCGCCGACCGGTCTAGTCGAGCGTAGAAATTCCAAATCCTCTTTAGAAAGCGAGCTTAGATCGGCGTTTTTTGCAGCTTGCGTTTTTTTGGCGGAGGAGTTTTTGGAGGCGGAGGTTTTAGAATTTTCCGAGGCTGAAGCTTTTGGGGTTTTATCCGCTAAATTTGAAGAGTTTTTGGAATTTTCCGCTTTGGAGCTTTTCTCGCTCTTTGCGAACTTTGTTTTGGAACCGCCCGAAGCTTGGGCGTCCTCGCTGCTAGCGGAGCTTGTTTTTTTGGAATTTTTAGAGCTTTTCTTTTCGGCGGAGTTTGAGCTTTGTTTGCTCTCGTCGCTAGAACTTTTGGACTTTGTTTTATCCGCGCTCTTTGTATTTAGGCGCGCGAGCTCCTTTTCGTAGGGCGAGGAGTCGAGCCCTAAATTTTTCGAGCTGTAAACCAGCCTTTTTAGTGCTTTGATGCGGACCTCTTTATCGGACGCGCCTTGGTAGAGCGATTTTAGCTCCTTGTGCAGCGAGCGCTTGTAATTTGGCGTTGCTACGATGAAATCCTTGTCGAATTTCGCAAAAAACGCCTCGCTGGAAGCTCCGAACGCCAATACGCAGCTAAAAGCCGCGATTAGAAAAATTTTAACTATCTTCGCCATTTACAAGTTTTTCTATCAATTCCTTCACGGATATGATCTCGTTTAATCGCCAGCCGTTTGCGCCGGTGAAAAATAGTCCGCTTTGCGTTTTGCCAAGATACGCGTCGCTTAAGCGATCGGCGATGCAGTATCCTACGGCATTAGCACCTTTGCCGCGCTCGCAAGGGCTTACGCAGTTGCTGATACAGCGGATCTTAGGCGCCGTACCTGCGGCGATCATATCTTGTAAATTTGTATGAATTCCGCGTGCGGGATAGCCTACGGGCGATTTTAGAAGCTCGATGTCCTCTTTTTTGGCGTTAAGAAGTACCTGCTTAAATTCCTCCGCGGCGTCGCATTCAAAGGTGCCGATGAAGCGCGTGCCCATCTGCACGCCGTCCGCACCTAGAGCTTTTACGCGATCGATGTCGGTTTTATCCCAAATTCCGCCTGCGACAAAGAGCGGGAAGCTGCCCCAGCTAGCGATCTCTTCCTTAACCTGCGGGATTAGATTATCCAGGCTAAATTCTGCATCCATGCACTGCTCGTAGGTAAAGCCCTGATGCCCGCCGCTAAGAGGGCCCTCAAGCACTACGGCGTCCGGGATACGGTCATAGCGCTGCTTCCAGCGCTTGGCGATGATCTTAAGGGCCTTGGCGGATGAGACGATAGGCACGAGCGCGACGTCCGGAAAATTGGCCGTAAATTCCGGCAGATTGGTAGGAAGTCCCGCTCCGCTTATGATGATGTCAATCCCCGCTTCGCACGAATCCCTTACGATGCGCTCGTAGTCGTTCGCCGCACACATTACGTTCATCCCCAAAGGCGTATTGCCGCAAATTTTACGGGCGTTTTGCACGATGGTAAAAAGCGCCTCTTTGCTATAAAAATTCTCGCTCGTATAGGGTCTGCCCTCGAGCGATTTTTTGGCAAATTTAAGATTTTCGTAGTAGCCTGTGCCGACCGAGCTAATCACGCCTAGGCAGCCGTTTAGGCTGACATTGCCGGCGAGATTGTCCCAACTGATGCCAAGTCCCATCCCGCCTTGAATTATCGGGTGTTTAATCTCGTGTTTGCCTATTTTTATACTCATTAATCTACCTTTAATCTGGCGAATTTTTTCTTCCCTACTTGAAGCGTATATTCGCCCGAGCTAAGCTGAAGCTGCTCATCTAAAATTTTATTTTGATCGATACTGACGGCGTTTGATTTTATCAACCTGCGCGCATCCGAGCTGGATACGGCGAGCTTGCAGCTAATTAGCGCCTTTACGATCCATGCAGGCGAGCTTACGTGGTATTCTTTGATTTCTGTAGGAAGCTCGCCGGCGCCGTGGACGCGATCAAATTCCTGTTTGGCTTCAAAGGCGGTGTTTTCGTCGTAAAATCTAGTAACGATCTCGGAAGCAAGCTCCTCTTTGACCGCCTTAGGATGGATAGAGCCCTCGGCTACGAAGCCTTTTATAAGCTCGATATCTTCGTTACTCTTTTGGCTAAGCAGATTATACCAATCCCACATTAGATTATCGCTGATGCTCATCACTTTGCCGTACATATCGTGCGGCGTGTCGGTTACGCCGATATAGTTGCCGAGGCTCTTACTCATCTTATTTGTGCCGTCGGTGCCTACTAAAAGCGGCATCATTACGACGCTTTGCTCCTTGCCGATATCGTAAATTCTTTGCAGCTGGCGACCCATTAGAAGATTAAATTTCTGATCGGTGCCGCCAAATTCTATATCGCATCTCATACAGACGCTGTCGTATCCTTGCAGCAGCGGATACATAAACTCGCTGATGCTGATCGGCTGCTCGGCTTTGTAGCGCTTCTCGAAGTCGTCGCGCTCGAGCATTCTAGCGACGTTGTAGGTGCTAGATAGCTCGATCATTCCGCTGGCGCCCAAGCGGTTGGTCCATTCGGAGTTAAACATCACCTTGGTTTTAGCTGGATTTAAAATTTTAAATACCTGCTCCTCGTAGGTTTTGGCGTTTTGCAGCACGACCTGGCGCGGAAGCTTTTTGCGCGTTTCGCTCTTGCCGCTCGGATCGCCGATTTGAGCGGTAAAATCGCCGATTAGAAACTGCACGATCGCGCCGTGGTTTTGTAAAAACGCAAGCTTATTCAAAACGACGGTGTGTCCTAGGTGCAGATCCGGAGCGGTCGGATCCATTCCGATTTTAACGTAGAAGCTCTCGCCGCTGTCGTAGTAGCGCCTGATTAGCGCTTCAATCTGCTCCTCATCAATAATCTCCGCGATGCCGCGCTTAAAATTTTCCATAATGCCTTGAATGTCAGCCATCTGCTCTCCCTTATTATTAGTTTTTATATACGTCCGTAAGCGATACGAAATCCACGATCTTAAAGCGGTTTTTGAGCCTATCTTTGATCTGCGCGGAGTCTAAATTTTCGTTCAGCTCGATGATGATCTCAAAATAATCCGACGTCGTCTCGCTATTTTCGTTTAGGCTTATCGACACCAGATCGATCTCAAGCTTGACTAAATAGTTCAAAAACGCCGCCAGCGAGCCGCGCTTGTTTTCTAAATTTAAGAGGATCTTATAGCGGTGCGGCGCATTGCGCGTCCATTTTACGAAGATCATCTCGTCGCTTTTGATGAGGTTGCTCGCTCTTTCGCACAGCTTGTGATGCACCGTCACGCCGTGTCCGTTGCGAAAGCCGATGATATCGTCGCCGCGCTTTGGGTTGCAACAGTAATCAAACTCCACCTCGTCGATTTTAAAATTTGAATACACGACTATATTATCAAATTTTTGCTTTTCGATCTCATATTTGTTGCGAAATTTCATATTAAAAAATTTTTCTCTGAGCGGGTATTTTTTAAGCGCGTTTACGACGTCTTTTAAAAATACCGAATCATACGCCGCTTTGCCGATCTTTTTGCTTAAATTTTCCTTCTCGAGCCAGCTTATTATGCCCTCTTTGCTCGTCGTAAAGATCGCGCATAAAATTTTAATCGCCACTTCGTAATTTACGTCCCTGATCTTTTGCTTGCAAAACGCCTTTATCGTTGCGCGCGCCTTGCCCGTTTTGACTGAGCTTAGCCAGCTGCAGCGGTAATGCGGCTCGTTCCCCGTGATGATATGGACGATGTCGCCGTTTTTAAGCTCCGTTAGCAGCGGCACTTTGACGCGGTTTATAAAGGCTTCGGTCGCTTTTAAGCCCACTTGAGAGTGTATCTCGTAGGCGTAATCAAGCGCCGTAGCGCCGCGCGGCAATGTAAAAATTCCGCCCTTGGGAGAATACACGGCGATATCCTCGACGTAGAGGCTGTCTTTGGCGTATTCGTAAAGATCCTCGGCATTTGCGTCGTCCTCTTCCTGCATGCCGATATCGTTTAGCCAATCAAGCTTCGGATTGATCGAGCCGCTATATTTATATTTCCAGTGCGCGGCGACGCCGAATTCCGCGGTGTTGTGCATATCAAAGGTGCGGATCTGCACCTCTACGATCATACTTTCGTTAAAGACGGTCGTGTGAATCGTCTGATATCCGTTTTGCTTCGGCAGCGCGATATAATCTTTAAAGCGCGATATGAGCGGGTTAAATTTAGTATGGATTATACCAAGCGCCAAGTAGCAATCCATCGGCTTTTGCACGATGATGCGAATGGCTAAAAGATCGAGCACCTCCTCGATCGAAATTCCTTTACGCTGCATCTTCAAAAAGATCGAGTAGTAGTGTTTCATTCGCTTCTGGATATCGAAGCTGCCCTCATTGAAGCCGTTTGAGAGCATATACTCCTTGATCTTTTCGCTAAATTTACTAAGATTCATCTGAAGCTGCTGCTTGTGCTCTTCGATATACTCGGCGATCGCCGAGTATTCTTTGGGCATGACGTATTTAAAGCTAAGATCCTCAAGCACGTTTTTGATCGATGAAATTCCAAGCCTGTGCGCGATCGGCGCATAAACCAAAAGCGTCTCCTCGCCGATACGTTTTTGCTTATCGGGGCGAAGTGCGTCTAGGGTTAGCATATTGTGCAGCCTGTCGCAGAGTTTGACGACCAAAACGCGCTGATCGTTAATGGAGATCATCAGCATCCTACGGAAGGTAAGCGCGGTGGTGCGTAGCTTGGCGTTGCTATCGCTGGACGGGGCTAATTTATCCTCTCTGATGTTTACGATTTTGGTAAGTCCCTCTACGATCTTAGAAACCTCGCCTCCAAATCTCTGCTCCACCTGCTCTATGCTAAAATCGGTATCCTCGACCACGTCGTGCAAAAGAGCGGAAATCACCATCGCGTAGTCTCCCCCCATAAAGGCTACGAAGCAGGCGACCAAAAGCGGGTGGATCGCATACGGCTCGCCGCTTTTGCGAAACTGCCCGTCGTGCTGAGCGATGCATAAATTTATAGCATCCACTAGCAGCGGAGTGGGCTCTTTTAGATTATAGAGCAGCTGCTTGGCGCTTTGTATATCTTTGGTATCGACAACGTCTTCGATAAGACTTTCTAGGAAGTTATCATTAATCCTTGTCAACGATTCCATCTAATGCGATCTTACCTTCGGCTAGTTCCAAGATTGCTATATCGGCAAATTTCATCTTGCGAGTATCTACGTTCTCTATGAGCGGCGGTTCGCCCGCAGCTAGCTGCTCGGCGCGTTTGCTTATCATCAAAGATAGCTTATATCGGTCTCCGCCCGTTACTTTTAAAGCCTTGGCTACAATTTGTTCGGTTCTCATCAATTCTCCTTAAATTTAAAATTTCAGTTTTTTACGATCGAGCAGGAGCTTAGATCTCCGCCCTCGACGATTTTGTATAAATTTCCGCTTTTAAACATATTGCACACGATGATCGGAAGCGCATTATCCTTGGCAAGCGCGATAGCCGTATCGTCCATCACCCTGATATTGTCGTGCAAAGCCTGGTCGTAAGTGACTTTGGAAAGCAATTTGGCGTCTTTAAATTTTTGCGGATCTTTGTCGTAGATCCCCATTACTTTAGTGGCTTTTATGATGGCGTCGGCTCCGATCTCGATCGCGCGGAGAGTGCCCGCGGTATCGGTCGTAAAAAACGGATTTCCCGTGCCTGCGGCAAAGATCACGACGCGCCCTTTTTCGAGGTGCCTTTTGGCGCGACCGATGATGAAGGTCTCGCAGATCGCCTCCATCTTTATCGCGCTTTGCACGCGCACGTCCATGCCCGCGTATTCTAGCGCCTCTCTCATCGCGATTGCGTTAATGACGGTAGCTAGCATGCCCATATGATCGCCGCTGGTGCGTTTGATGATACCGCTAGCCGCGGCGCTTACGCCTCTGATGATGTTGCCGCCGCCGATTACGATGCCTACTTCGATGCCGCCCTCTACGAGCTGCTTGATCTCTTTAGCGATAAATTTTAAAATTTCGCTATCGATCCCAAAGCCGTTCTCTCCCGCTAGCGCTTCACCCGAAAATTTTACGAGTATGCGATTGTATTTAGCCATAAATTTAGCTCCTAATAAAATTTTAAAATATTATCCAAAAGTCGTTTAAAAATAACTTTTTAGGCTATTTTAGATGATCTTTAAGACGGTTTATCCAGATCTTTTTCGGAGCGATTATCTCGCTAGCGCTGCCGTTTACGGCGTGATAGATCAGCGTGCCGCGCAAGCTCGCGTAGTAGCGGATTATGAGGCGCTGCAAATGGGGCTCGTAGCTCGGCACGAACCAGCCGTTATTGCTGATCGCTACGACGTATTTGGGCGAGCCCTCGTAAAGCTCCGCGCGCGTAGCCTCGTAGCAAACCGCGCTTCTTACGCTTCGCCCGCCAAGCTCGTAGTCGCTAAAACCGCTAGCCGTCGAAAAATCGGTCGCGCCGCCTAATAGCACGCGGTTGATAAAATTTCGCGCGAATTCAGGCAGCGGTACCATTTCGCCAAACGGCACCAAAATGTGCTTATCGAAGCGCTTCATTTCCCCGTTTGCAAAAAGATAGGCGCTGTTGTAAAATTTCCCGTTCTCATACGCTTCCGCACCCGCTACTATCGTAATTGCGCGTGATTTTTCCTTTAGAGCTTCAACTAGTACGTTTTCTAAATTTAGCGGCATCGCAAAGGCGCTCTCGGGCAAAATTATCGCATCCTGCCCCGCTGCGATGGCATCATCAATCCGAGCTAAATTTGCCAACGCGGCGGATAAAATTTTATCCTTTGCCCAGATGTCATACTGCGAAATATCGGTGTCTGCGAGTAAAATTTTAATGGGCAGCGGCTCGGCTTCTTTTTGGCTAAATTGCAGCGCGCAGATCAAAAATGCCGCGAAGATCGCGGCATTAAGCTTAGCCTGGGCGCCGCGCCCCCGTAGATATAAAACCGCGCAAAGTCCCGCTAAAATCAGAGCCAGCGCGCTAAGATCGGCTCTGAAAATCCCATGGCTTAGCAGCAGTTCAAAATTTAGCCAATCAAAGCCGAAAGGGTGAATAAATTTTAGAATCAAAAGGCACGCAGCGCGCAAAACTGGCGCGTCAAAGATCGCAAAGATACGGAAAATAAAAGCATAAACGAGACAAATTCCAAGAATTTCAAGCGGGATCAAAAATGCGAGATTGAAATAGATCAGGCTGAAGCTGATCCAGTGCATCCACAGCGCGCCGATAAAAAATCCGCACCAAAACCACTCCGCCTTGCTTGCCTTTAGCAGATAATAAAGCGCCGCTATCGCAATTAAAGGCGAGAAAAATTCCGCCGCCAGAGCGATTAAGCCGTCAAATTTAGAACTTAAAATTTCTACGAAAATAAAATTTGAAAGTGCAAGGGCAAGAACAAAGCCTTTATTTATGTAACTTAATGTAAAATAGCTACTTTTTAAATTTCTAATAAAGGAAACACATGGAACAAGGAAACTTCTTTGCATCAATCCTACCTATCGTCGTAATCTTCGCGATTATGTATTTTTTGATTATCAGACCGCAGCAAAAACAGGCCAAGGATCATAAGGCGATGATTGACGCACTCGCAAAAGGCGATAAAATCGTCACCAACGGCGGTATAAAATGCACGGTCGTGAAAACAAGCAATGATTTTATCACAGTTAAGCTTAACGATGAGGTCATGGTTGAGCTGGATAAACAATTTGTGGCAAGAAAATTAGATGACTAGTAAAATTTCATACCGCCTGCTGATCTTTTTGGCTGCGGTGATCTTTTCGGCGATTTTTGCCGCGCCTTCGATCTTTCAGACCGAAAAGGGAAGCAAGATAAACTTGGGTTTGGATCTGCAAGGCGGCCTGCATATGCTTTTGGAAGTTCAAAGCGACGAGGCGGTCGTTTCAAAGATCAAATCGATCGCCGCTAGCGTCAATTATGCCGCCAAGCGCGACGATCTGTTGATGGACGGGCTAAAATTGGAAGGCGATTCGTTTGAATTTGAAATTTTAGACGCGGACGAGGCTTCTAAATTTGATGCGATTCTGCATAACGCCGCAAGCGGTTTGGACATTCAAAAATCGGGCGAAAAATATCGCGTCACGCTAACGCCTGAGGAGATTGAGGCTACTAAAAAATACGCGATCGAACAGGCCGTTGAGACTATCCGAAACCGCCTAGATCAATTCGGACTTGCGGAGCCAACGGTAGCAAAGCAGGGCGAGAGCTATATTTTGGTTGAGCTTCCGGGCGTTAAAAGTGCAGCGGATGAGCAGCGCGCCAAGGATCTGATCGCCAAAGCGGCTCACTTGCAGCTTATGGCGGTGGACGACGTGCGCCAAGATCGCGCGCAGACTATTAGCGCAGCGGATGCCAGAGCTTACGGCGACGTGATCTATCCCGACGTTAAAAATCCGAATTACAAGTATCTCATAAACGAAATTCCGGTTTTAGACGGCGCGATGCTGGTCGATGCGAAGGTTGCCTTCGATCAGCACACCAACCAGCCGATCATAAATTTTACGCTCAACTCTCAAGGCGCTCAAATTTTCGGCGATTTTACCGGTAAAAACGTCGGCAAGCGTTTGGCCATCGTGCTTGACGGCAAAGTTTACTCCGCACCGCGCATAAACGAGCGTATCGGCGGCGGCAGCGGTCAGATCAGCGGCGGATTTAGCGTCGAGGAGGCGCACGACGTAGCGATCGCGCTTAGAAGCGGCGCGCTTTTGGCTCCCGTCAAAGTCTCAGAAACGCGCAGTATCGGCCCTAGCCTAGGGCAAGATAGCATTGATAAGAGTATGGCGGCGCTTAGCCTTGCGGCAGTTGCGATTTTGATCTTTATGATTTTCTACTATGGCGTGGCGGGGCTTTTTGCCGATATCGCGCTTGTGGTAAATATCTTGTTTTTGATCGCTTGTATGGCGTTATTCGGCGCCACTTTGACGCTTCCAGGAATGGCGGGTATAGTTTTGACGGTCGGAATGGCGGTGGATGCGAACGTCATCATCAATGAGCGTATCAGAGAGGTGCTTAAAACGGGCGCTTCGATAGGTCAAAGCATAAGCAAGGGCTATGAGAACGCGATGAGCGCGATCATAGACTCCAATATTACGACGCTGATCACCTCCGCCGCGCTGTATGCCTACGGCACGGGCCCTGTGAAAGGTTTTGCCGTTACGATGAGTATCGGTATCGTGGCATCGATGATAACGGCGATTTTAGGTACTCACGGAATGTTTGAGCTGGTGATTGCCAAGATGGAAAAGAGCAAAAATACCGCGCTTTGGCTCGGCTATAAAATTAGAAAGGTCGCAAATGCAACTATTCGATAAAGATAAAATTTATGATTTTATGAAATTTAGATATTTTACCTTTGCGCTTTCTGCTATTTTGATAGTGGGCTCCATCGCGCTGTTTTTGATTAAGGGCTTTAACTACGGCATCGATTTTAGCGGCGGTACGCTCATTCAGGTAAAATATGACGCCAAAGCGCCTCTGGACGAGATCAGAAAGCGCTTCGAGGCGGCAAATTTAGGCAATATAAACGTGACGGAATTCGGCAGCGACGAGGAGGTTACTATAAGATACTCGGGCGCTGCGGATTCGCTGGGCGATAATCCCGCTCTTGCCGCGCAAGAAATTTTGCAAGGCAGCGGAAATTTTGAAGTTCGCAAGGTCGATATAGTGGGCCCAAAAGTCGGCGAGGAGCTTCGCACAAAGGGCATTATGGCGGTTTGCGTATCGTTTGCTCTGATTTTGGTTTATATCACCCTGCGCTTTGAGTGGAGATTTGCGGTCGCCGCGGTACTATCGGATCTGCACGACGTCGTAGTCGCGGTGGGCGCGCTAATACTTGCGGGCGTGGATTTTAACCTTGAAATTTTAGCCGCGCTTCTAACCATTATGGGATACTCGCTTAACGACACCATCGTCGTTTTCGATAGAATTCGCGAGGGGGTGAAGGAAAGCAAAGCAGTCAAGCTTAACGAAGTCATCAACGAATCGATCTCACACACTCTTTCGCGTACCGTCCTAACCTCGCTTACGACGCTCATCGTTATAGTGATTTTGTTCTTCTGGGGCGGTGAGATGATCCACGGCTTTAGCTTCGTGATGTTAGTGGGCGTCATTGCAGGAACTTTCAGCTCGATCTTCGTAGCCGCGCCGCTACTGATTATCTTTAAATTTAACGTAGAGAAGTATCGCGCGTTTTTAGCTGAAAAACAGCGCCGCATCAAAGAGAAAGAAAAAAACCGAGCCATGTATGAAAAAGGCACGGTGTAAGGATAGAATATGAATTGGGGAAGGGTAATTTACATATTTTTCGCTCTGATGAGCATGACGACGATCGGCGGATTTATTTACGAAAGGCATGAAATTTTACTTTTCATCGCAACCAGCGTAAATGCGGTTTCGACGCTTTTAAAGGTAGGCGTGCGAAATATGCTCGCAGCCGAGCTTTTCGCAAGCTCGCTCGTAGCGGATCTGCACCTCATACCGGCGTTTGTTTTGATCTTAGTAGCTCCTGGGGATCTTTCGATCGTGACCTCGCTTGCGATCGGCGCGCTGCTTGCAAATTTCTTCTCGCTCATTTTGATCTCGATCGAATCTGCAAAAACAAGAGATGAATTTTAGGAGAGCATATGCCTTACGACAGTAAAAGTATCGAGTTTAAATGGCAGAAAATTTGGGACGATGAGGGGGTTTTCGAGCCTAAGGACGATTATAGCCTACCTAAAAAATATATCCTTTCGATGTTTCCCTACCCAAGCGGCCGCATCCATATGGGGCACGTGCGAAACTACAGCATCGGCGATGCTTTGAGCCGCTATTACAGGCTGCGCGGATACAACGTGCTTCAGCCGATCGGCTTTGACAGCTTCGGAATGCCCGCGGAAAACGCGGCGATCAAACACGGCACTCATCCCAAAACTTGGACCTACGAAAATATCGATTATATGAAAAACGAGCTACACCGCCTGGGCTTTAGCTTTTCGGCTCGCCGCATGCTCGCTACCTCCGATCCGCTTTATACGCGCTGGGAGCAGGAATTTTTCATCAAACTTTTTGAAAAAGGACTCATCTACAGAAAAAGCGCCGTGGTAAATTGGTGCGAGCACGATCAGACGGTGCTTGCCAACGAGCAGGTCGAGGAGGGTAGGTGCTGGCGCTGCGGCAACGAGGTCGTGCAAAAGCAGATGCCGGGATATTATCTAAAAATCACCGCCTACGCGCAGGAGCTTTTGGATTGCCTAAAGGAGCTTGAGGGCAAGTGGCCCGCTCAGGTGCTTACGATGCAGGAAAACTGGATCGGGCGCAGCGAGGGTTTGGAATTTAGCTTTAAATTTGACGAGCAAAGCAGCGCCAAGCTTGGCGGCATCGAGGGTTTTAAGGTTTTTACGACGCGCCCCGATACGATTTACGGCATGAGCTACGCCGCGCTTGCGCCGGAGCACGAGGTCGTAAAGAGACTTTTGGATAATAATTTACTCGGCGCGGAAGCTGCGGCGAAGGTGAGAGAAATTTTAAATCAAAGCCCGCGCGAGCGCCAAGCAAGCGATAAAGACGGCGTGAGCCTCGGAATCAGCGTGCTTCATCCGCTAAGCGGCAGAAAAATCCCCGTTTGGACTGCGAATTTCGTCCTAGCAGAATACGGCGGCGGCGCGGTTATGGCGGTGCCTGCGCACGATGAGAGAGACTTCGAGTTTGCGAAGAAATTTAATCTGCCGATCATTCAAAGCATCGCTCCAAAAAGCGGCGATTACGACGCTAGCAAAGCCTACGTAGAGAGCGGTGTTTTGGTAAATTCCGAAGAATTTAGCGGCATGGATAGCGAGAGGGCAAAAAGTGCCGTTATCTCAAAATTC
Organism: uncultured Campylobacter sp.; assembly: GCA_938036585.1. Lineage (GTDB taxonomy): Bacteria > Campylobacterota > Campylobacteria > Campylobacterales > Campylobacteraceae > Campylobacter_B. The sequence goes on along the minus strand of CALHQN010000318.1, from coordinate 1,346 downwards.
GAAGAGTTAAAGCTCGGACGCCGCATGGTAAATTTTAAACTTCGCGATTGGGGGGTAAGCCGCCAGCGCTACTGGGGCGCGCCGATCCCGATGATCCACTGCCCAAAATGCGGGCTTGTAAGCGAAGAAATTTCAAATCTACCCGTAGAGCTTCCGCAGGATATTAAAATCACAGGCAAGGGCAATCCACTCGATACGCATCCTAGCTGGAAGTTTTGCAAATGCCCTAAATGCGGCGGCGACGGGGTGCGCGAGACCGACACGCTCGATACATTTTTTGAAAGCTCATGGTATTTCGCGCGCTACGCAAGCGATGAGCGTACGTGGCAGCAGCGGGCGTTTGACGAGCAAAGCGTGAATTACTGGATGAACGTCGATCAATATATCGGCGGCATCGAGCACGCGATTTTGCACCTTTTATACGCAAGATTTTTCCAAAAGGCTCTTCGCGACATAGGATATCTGCGCGATAGCGAGCCGTTTGAGCGGCTGCTAACCCAGGGCATGGTGCTAAAAGACGGCGCAAAGATGAGCAAAAGCAAGGGAAACACCGTCGATCCCGATGATATTATCGAGAGATACGGAGCCGATACGGCGAGACTTTTTATACTTTTTGCAGCACCTCCGCAAAAGGAGCTTGAGTGGAACGACAGCGCGGTAGAGGGCGCGTATAAATTTTTAAATCGCCTATACGATCGTGCCGAAAACGCCTACGCTACGGATAAAATTCCGCAGATCGACCACGCGAGCCTAAATAAAGAGGAAAAATATGCCCGCCTTAAAGTTTATGAGGCGCTTAAAAAATCGCAGCAGGTTTATGAGAGCAGCTTTGCTTTCAATACCCTAATTGCCGCGTGTATGGAGGCGCTAAACGCCCTAAATGCGCAGAGTAACAAAGACGTATTTACCGAGGGCTACTTCGTGATATTAAGTCTGCTCGAGCCTATCGTGCCGCACATCTGCGCCGAGCTTAGCGAGAAGCTGTTTAATAGGCGGAATTTCGGCGAGCTGCGAGTTTGCGAAGAGGTCTTTGAGAGCGATACGATCAAGCTTGCCGTCACGATTAACGGCAAAAAGCGCGCGGAGTTTGAAGCGGGCGCGAGCCTAAGCGAGGGCGAAATTTTAAGCCTTGCGAAGCGCAATTGCGCCAAATGGCTAGAGGGCAAGAGTGTCGTAAAAGAAATTTACGTCAAAAACAAGCTCGTAAATTTGGTGATAAAGTAGGCGAAGATGAGAAAAGTTTTAACCGTTTTTTGTTTGATTTTTTTGATCGGCTGCGGCTACAAGCCCATTTCGAAGATCGCAAAAGAGACGATCGAAGGCAGCGTCTTCGTGGACGTGACGAT
>CALHQN010000317.1 GCA_938036585.1 uncultured Campylobacter sp. | reverse complement strand
GCGGCCGCACACCCGTGATAAATATCGTGATGCGGCAAAGGATAAAATCAAGCGCGGCCGCTAAAAACTCTTTCATCCTGTATCCTTTTTACTCTTTTACTTTTCAAATTCACTTTTTGCGGTGCCCTCAATTTTGCGGTTGCGTACGGCAAATAAGCTTCTCGCCCACCTTGCCGAAAACGAGCGTTTAGACATAAATTTGAGGCGATTAAAGCCGATACGGTTTTAAATAACGCCTGCAATTTGCCGCTTTTGCTACTTGCCTTTAATTTCACCGACTTTGATAAAACGCTCGAAATTAACCGAACACGTTTTGCGCGCCTAGCGTCTTTTAAAACGTCTAAATTAAGCGGACAAATTCGCCTTGATATTTTATCCTCGCCTCAAAAAATCTCGTAAATTTAAACAAGATCAAATTTATAACGATTGCGTGCCCGCGTCGAGGCGAGCTTAAAACTTTTGCAATTATATCAAATTTAGACAAATTTACCTTGCGTCGATTTTGGAGATAGCTATTAAATTTATCCTCGTCCGAGGCGCCTTATTCCCCGCTTTTTAGTCCCATCCTCACGCGGTTTGCGCAAGTAAGCGCGAGTAAAAATATTGCGACGTAAATTATCCAGCTAAACCACTCCGGTAATCGCCCAGATAGCGCATATACCGTACCGGTAAACCCGAATATAAACGCGCGGTCGCTCTTGCCCATAGGCCCGTCGTATCGCCTGCCGCAACCGTGCACCTGCCCTAGGACGCCCAAAAACTCACTCATAAAAGATAGAAAGATAACGAGCACGATAACGCCCCAGTCAAACGGCGCTACGAAGGCAAAGGGCAGATAAAGCGCGGCGTCCGAAATAACGTCCGTAGCCTCGTTTAGGTAGCCGCCCAGCGGGCTTTTTTGATTAAACTCGCGAGCCAGCATGCCGTCTATGGCATTTAGCGCCATACGCAAAAACATCCAAACGGGCAGCAGAAAGAATAGCGTCGAAATTTCGGCGAATTTTATCAGAAGTCCGCCCAGCAGAACGGAAATGACGCAGGCTGTGATCGTGACTTGATTTGCGCTGACGCCCGCGCCGTGAAGACGTCTTACTAACGGACGAAGTAAATTTTGAAATTTGGGCTTTAACTCGTAAATCGTCATTGTAAACTCCGAAAATTTGATTTTCGTATTGTCGCTTAAAAATGCTTGGAGGCAGATTAAATGTGTGGTCGGCTTTTGTATGAGCTTTTTAATCGTCGATTTTTAAAAGCATTAGGATGGCGAAATGAACGATGAAAATATGAGTAAATTATCTCTTCTATCATTGCCGTGATCGGCACTCAATTTTTTTGACGCGGGCTCGCGACGGTAAAAGTAGTGTTTGCGGCACGATGATAGGCAGCGTGGTAATCTCCATTATGGAAAGCGTACGGCGCAATCATCGCCATATCAGTATCCATCTTTGCTCAATTCCTCTATGCGGGCCGCAAAAATTTATAAACCGCATGGGATTTCATCGCGATAGATTTCAAACTTCGCTCTCTGCCGCAAATGTAACAGACCTTGTCGCGAAAATTCTAAATCATAGCGGCGCCGAGCTGGGAAGAGTGCTTTTAAATTTTAAAATTCCACGGCGGTGCAAAGCCTCCGTATTTGCGGATTTAAAGTCAAATTGAATTTAATCTTGCCAGATATTTTCGTTTAATTTCAGAGTTTTTACGATGGATAGAAAGAATAAAAGCTCGTGCTTGATAGACGCCGCAGGACCTGCGCTAAGTACGCTGCGATCTACGCTAGGCTCGAAGCTATCGTGTCCCGTGCGGATGAAAATATAGACGTTTCTGCCCGAAAAGCTTAAACTGATCGGTCCGCCGGCACCGCTTCTAAAGCGAAGCAAGCGCCGCATAAAGGCGGGCGTGAGGGCATACATTGCAGACACCGCATCGGCGCTATATACGCTAAATGCGGAGCTAAACTCGCTATCGTCCATCGCGATCTTCTTAAGTCCGCCAAGCGTTGGTCTCGCGCTGAGCGAAGGCAGGATCACCGCCACCGAGTTTACGCGCTTTTTAAATTCTGCGTAGAAAAAGATCCCTCTGCTGCTACGTCGTTCGTCAGTATGAGTCACGCAAACATCCGCAAAGCTGAAAAATACTCCGTCATAAACGCCGGAAATTTTATCTTCGCAATCAAAATAGCTTATGCCGTCCACAAATAGGCCGCTAGCGCGCAGATACGCCGGCCGAAACGAGCCCGAAATTTCGTAGCGATAACCTAGGCTTGCGATATAGGGCGCGATATATTGGTGTTTAAAGGCGCGGACGAATTTTTTGGATCTGTTGTATTTGATCCGCTCCAGCGCGGTATCCGCGATATTAAACAAAGAAAGGCAGATGGTTACGAGTGCGATGACGAAGCGCAAGGTATCATTCTCGCACATTTCTACGCCTTTGGCCAGCATCCACAGCAAGGTGCAAAAGATAAATACGCGCACTATATTTGCATCTTTATTTACTACTCTATAAGAGATGCTGCCGCAGCTAAATACCACTATGATCCAGCAGAGGCCCACTGCTGCATTTTGATCTCTAAAATTTAAAAATAGCCACAGCGCCGAGGCCAGCACCGCTAGTACTATTATCGAAAACGCCGCACCTTTGTGCCGCTCCGCCTCATCCAGGATGCCGAGCCTTAGTTTTTCCAGTTCGTTTGCGGTCATCTTTCTCTTTCTAAATTTAGCTAGCAAATTTTAAAGCTTGGCCTCGAACCGCCCCTAAATTTAAAGAACTAAGCTTTAAAATTTACAAAATTCCGCGGAACTTCGCTCTTTAAATTTAGCGCGAATTTCTGCGCTAAATTTAGCTTCGGCACAAAATTTCTACGATCACCTGTGGCAATAGCTCATGCTCGATCTCGTGAATTTTGGCCTCGTAAGCCTCAAGGCTCATGCCCGCGCTCTTTTCAAACGCGCGCTGAGCGATGATTTTGCCGCCGTCTAGCTCCTCGCTAACCCAGTGCACGCTCACGCCGCCCACCTTCATATCGCTCTCAAAGCTCTCTTTTATCGCGTGCGCGCCCTTAAAAAGCGGCAGCAGCGACGGGTGCAGGTTTATCGCGCGAATCTGCCTCGTAAAAACGGGGGTGAGGATACGCATAAAGCCCGCAAGCACGGTAAGCTCCGCGCCGCTTTTTTCGATCTCGCGCACGAGTGCGGCGTCGAACTCCTCGCGGCTAGCAAAATCTTTGTGATCTAGGATCACGCTTTTAAGCCCGAATTTTGCAGCTTTTGCTATGCCCCCCGCATCCGCTTTGTTGCTTAGCGTTAGCGCGACTTCGATCTTGGTTTCGCCGAAAATTTTGCCGTGCAGCTTCTGCAAGATCGCCTCTAAATTTGAGCCGCTGCCGCTAAAAAGCACGGCGAGCTTTTTCACAACCATTTTACCTCCTCGATGAGATCGAGCGGATTTAGTGCGTAGGAGTTTTTGGCGAAGGCTCGCGCGGCGAGTGCGTGGGCTAGGACGCCGCAGATTGAGGCTTGCAGAGGCGAGTAGCCTTGCGCGAGCAGCCCGCCGATGAGCCCTGCGAGTACGTCGCCGCTGCCACCCTTTGCGAGCGCGGCGCTGCCCTTGTCGCAGACGTAGATGACGCCAGCTTGCGCGATGAGCGTGTTTGCGCCCTTTAGCACGAGCACGCCGCTAAATTTCTCGCTCCATGCCCGCGTAAGCTCGAAGCGCCGCTCTTGCAGCTCGCTCACGCTAAGATCTGCGATGCCTGCGATCTTTAAAAGTGAGCAAAACTCCTTCGGATGGGGCGTTATGATTAAATTTGAATTGGCGTTTAGCAGGCTTAAAATTTCGCTCTCGTAGCACAGATCGGCGTCGATGACGCAGCTTTTGTCCCGCAGCGCGGCAAGATCGATCTTCCGCTCCCCGAGGCCGCAGCCGCAAACTACGACCCGCGCGTGCTCAAATGAGCTTTTTTGCATCAAAATCGGGCTTAGGCTTAATGGCTCCTCACTAACGACGCTAACGAGCCCGCTGCCGATCGCGTGAGCCGCCAGAGCCGCCATCTGCGCCGCTCCACTCATCTGCCCGCTTACGACGTAGGTGTGCCCGAAATCGCCCTTGTTGGTGTTTTGCTTCCTGCGTAGTGGCAGCTTCAGATCGCTTTTTTGAAGTAGAAAATATTCGCTCCGCTCCTCAAAATTTTGGCGCGAAATTCCAAGATTTGCGACTTTGATCCGCCCTACCTGATCCTTCGCGCCGTCCGAAAACAGCGCGAGTTTAAGCGCTCCCATCGCGATCGTCAGATCCGCGCAAAATGCACCGCCTAAAATGCGTCCGAACTTGTCGATGCCGCTTGGGACATCGACTGCTATTTTTAGAGCTTTTGAGCTATTTGCGAGAGATAAAATTTCACAAATTTCAGAGCTTAAGGCTTTGTTTAAACCGCTGCCGAAAATCCCGTCGATTATGCAGTCTGCGTTTATAATCTCATCGCGCAAGCCGCTCGGCTTACTGCACTCGTTGCCTAGCTTGCCTAAATCTCCGCCGTGTTCCGCAGTTTCAAATTTTGCGCTTATAAATTTCGCGCCCTCAAATTTTGCGCATAATTTATCGCCGCCGCCCGAAGCATCCGCGCCGCTTAGGCTTTCGCGCTCGCCCCGCGGCTTGTCATCACAAGAGCCCGCACCCTTTAAAGATGAGCCGCCTACGCTTTCATGCGTGCAGATATCCTTGCTAGATGCGCTGTCTGCGTGCTCGCAATCGTCTTTTGCGCTTGCGATGTCGATAAGCCTAACACCCGCAGCTCGCGCCGCTTCCGCTTGAAATTTGCCCGCCGCGCTTCTGTTTTGAAGCACGCAAAGCGCCGTGCAGCTAAAATCGCCGCTTAGCTTTCGCAGCGCCGCCATCGCGTCCGCGCCGTTATTTCCGCCGCCGCAAAGCGCCAAAATGCGCGAACCCTTTTTGAGTCGCTTTCTGATCTCGCGCTCGATCCTGCCTGCGGCGTTTTCCATCAAAATTTGCTCGCTAAGCCCAAATTTCGCACTAGCCCGCGCGTCAAGCCCCTCTGTGCTAAAGAAAATTTTTTTCAAATTTCGCTCCTTATGCGAAAGCTAAGAGCCTCCAAAATATGCGCCTTAGCGATGATCTCGGCGCCTACTAAATCGGCGATCGTGCGCGCGAGCTTTAGCGTTTTATTTACGCCGCGTCGCGAAAGATCGTAGCGGGTGATCGCCGTTTGCAAAACCTCCCGCGCAGCGCTTTCGCAGACGCAAAATTTTTCAGTTTCCTCGTCGCGTAGCTTTGCGTTTAGCTCGCTCTGTCCGCGAGCCTTTTGCGCGCGAAACGCTCGCAGCACCGCATCCGCCATCTCCTCGCTGCAAACGTCGCTTCTATCGTCCGCGCCGGTTTCGTCCATCGCGACGTATATGTCGATGCGATCGAGCAGCGGCGCAGAGATCGTGTTTTTGTAGCGCCTGATATCGTTTAGCGAGCAGGTGCAGGTGAGGTTTTTGGAGAATAGATTTCCGCACGGGCAGGGATTTTGCGCCGCTACGAAGATAAATTTCGTTTGGTATTCGACCTTGGAATTTACGCGCGAAATTAAAATTCTATTATCCTCTAGCGGCTCGCGCAGGCTTTCTAAAATTTGCTTGCCGAAGTGCGGCAGCTCGTCGAAAAACAGCTCGCCGCCGTTTGCGAGCGCGACCTCGCCGATCTTTGCGCCGCTACTGCCGCCGCCGAAAATGGAGCTGCGCGTGCTGGTGTGGTGCGGCGAGCGGAAGGGGCGCAGCGCGCTGAAATCGACGTCTTTGTTATTTAGCGACTCGTAGGCGCACGAGAGCAGCACTTCGCCCAGGCTCTGCGGCGGCAGAATTCTGGCTATCCGCTTGGCGCACATGCTTTTGCCGCAGCCGGGACTGCCCTCGAAGAGGATGTTGTGCATGCCGCACGCAGCGATCAGGCTCGCGCGCTTGGCGCGCTTTTGCCCTTTGACGTCTTTGAAATCAAGCGAAAAATCGCGGTTGGGGACGTAAATTTGCCCGTCAATCTCCACGACGTTCTTAAAAAGCGGATGGGTTTCTCGCATGAGCCTGCTTGCGGCGAACTCCTCGTCTAAAAAAAATCTGACCGCGTCGCTTAGGCTATCCACCGCATACACGTCGTAGTTTGGGATCGTGCAGGCCTTTAGAGCTATGCTTTGCGGCACTAAAATTTTAGCGCGCTTCACCTTCGTGCTTAAAAAAAGCAGGATCGAAAAGAGGCTCGCCGTGCTCTTTAAACTGCCGTCTAAACCGAGCTCGCCGAAGACGAAGAAATCGCCGTCGATGCGCTCTTTTTGCAGCGCGATTAGAAGCGCGATCGCAAGATCGAAGTGCGAGCCGTTTTTGGGTGTGTCGGAAGGGGAGAGATTTATGATGATTTTGGATGCGGGAAATTTAAAATTTAAGCTCACAAGCGCCGCTTTTACGCGGCTTTCGCTCTCTTTTATCGTAGCTCCCGCAAGACCGACGATATTAAATCCCGGCAGACCCCGCACGAATGTCGACTCGACCTCTACGGGAATCAGTGCATCCGTGAAGGCAGCGCATTTTAGGGATTTCATTTCGATTTTTCTTTTAGGCTTTTTTTGAATTCTTTATCAAATTTTTTACGTTTATTGTATCCGATGCGCTCGATAAAAAGATGTCCGTCGAGGTGGTCCATCTCGTGCTGGATACAGACGGCTAACAGCTCGCTAGCGTCCATTTGGCAGGTATTGCCGGCGCGGTCTTGAAACTGCACCGTGATAAACTCGGCGCGCGTGACATCCTCGTAAAAGCCCGGCACCGACAAGCAGCCCTCCTGGAATACGACCTCGCCCTCCTTTTTTAAAATTTGCGGATTGATGATCTCGATGAGGTCTTCTTTGTCTTGGATTTTTTCCTCATTGGCTAAATTTATAATCAAAGCGCGCACGGGCCTGCCTACCTGGATGGCGGCAAGGCCTATGCCGTTTTTTGCGATCATCGTCTCATACATATCGTCTAAAAGCTTGCCCAGCGCCGCGTCGAATTTCACGACCTCGGTCGATCTTTGGTATAGCTTTTTATTCGGATAGGTAAGGACGTCTAGGATCATCTATTTAAAGCTCTTTTGAAGTACTTGATCGATCAGTCCGTATTGCACGGCATCCTCGGCGCTCATGAAAAAGTCGCGATCGGTGTCCTTTTCGACCTGCGCGAGATCTTTGCCGGAATTTTGCGAAAGGATGTTGTTTAGAATTTCTTTCATTCGTAAAATTTCTTTGGCTTGGATCTCGATGTCGGTAGCCTGACCCTGTGCGCCGCCGAGGGGCTGGTGGATCATTATGCGCGAGTTTGGAAGCGCGTAGCGTTTGCCTTTGGCGCCGCAGCTTAGCAAAAACGCCCCCATCGATGCCGCTTGACCGATACAGATCGTGCTTACGTCGGGCTTAATGTAATTCATCGTATCATAAATGCTAAATCCGCTCGTAACCACGCCGCCCGGAGAGTTGATGTATAGATAGATATCCTTATCCGGATCCTCCGCCTCCAAAAACAGAAGCTGCGCGACGATCGAGCTTGCCACTGCGTCGTCGATCTCGCCGCTAAGCATTACGATACGGTCTTTTAACAGCCTCGAGTAGATGTCGTAGCTGCGCTCTCCGCGGCCGGTCTGCTCTATAACGTAAGGAATCACCATTATTCGCCTTTCGCTTCTTTTTTGCCCTGCTTGGAGAAAATATCGTTAAATAGCTTCTCTTCGATCAGCGCCATTTTGACGGCGGGAAGCATGCCGTTGTTGCGGTATCTATTTAGATGCTCCTTCGGATCGGCGCCGTAGGTGTAGGCCTCCATATAGACCGCCTGAACGAGTTCCTGATCGCTCACGTCGATCTTGCGCTTTTTGGCTAGCTCGTCGATTAAGAAGGTAAGTTTTACGCTGTTTTCGGCAGCCTTTCTAAACTCTTCGCGCTTTTTATCCAGGGCGTCTTTATTGTTTTTAAATTCCTCGATCTGCTCTTTTGAAAAGCCGCTCCAGGCGTTGTTAAACTGCAAATTTATCTCCTGCTCGACGATCGCTTTTGGAAGCGCGAAGTTAAATTTCTCGGCTAGCGCGTCGGCAAATTTAGGCTTTAGATCCTCATTTATCAGCTTTTGAAGCTTATCGTTTTTGATGCGCTCTTTGATGCGCGCTTCAAATTTCTCCTTGCTCGGTTCCGCTTCTCCCGGAAGCGCTTGCTTTAGCTCCTCCTCGCCGAGCTCCTTGGCAGGTTTTTTAGCCTGAATTTCATGAAGCTTGACTTTAAAGATCGCGTCCTTGCCGGCTAAGTTTTTCGCGCCGTAATTCTCGGGGAATTTAACCGCTACGTCGCGCTCCTCGCCCACTCTAAGTCCGATCATTCCGTCCTCAAAGCCAGGGATGAATTGATTTGAGCCTATCTGAAGGACGTAGTCTTCGGCCTTGCCGCCGTCGAATGGCTTGCCGTCCACGAAGCCTTCGAAGTCGAATTTTGCAAAATCGTCTTTAGCTAGAATTTTTTTGTTGGTTTTAGAAAGCGGAGCGATCATCTGCAAAAATTCCGCTACTTTCTCGTCGATCTCTTTTTGTGTAACGCGCGGGCTACTAAATTTAGGGATCAGCTCCTCGTATCCCTCGACGCTAACCTCGGGTCTGAAAGAAATTTCGATCTGCACGTCGATATCGCCGTTTTTTTCATCAAATTTAGAAAAGACCGGCTCGGATAAAATTTCATCTTGTTTTTTCTTTAAAATTTTAAGAGACTCGTCGATCATATTTTTAAGAAGCTCCTGCTTTGCATCGCCCTCAAGCTGCTTGCCGTATCGCTTCAAAACCACCGCAGTAGGCACTTTACCCTGTCTGAATCCGTCGATTTTTAGCTGCTTAGAGGCCTTTTTGGCTAGCTCTTCTACTTTTGCCGCGATCTGCTTTGCTTCGATCTTGCTCGCAGCTACCGCATTTGCGGCGTCTTTCATTTTTGCTTTTACTTCCATAAAATTCCTTTAGAAAATTTAAAAATAGCTCGTAATATATCAAAAAATTTCTTATTTAAAGTATAAATTTCCAAAATTTGCCGATTCTAAGCGGTTTGAAATTTATCAAAATTTTAAAATTTTAAAAGCCTGCCTTAAAATTTAAAGCAGGCTTGAGGCTAAAATTTTACCGATACGTTAAACATAAACTGCCGCACGTAGCCCATTTGAATAGGTATCACGCTCGTGGTTGTGCCGGTTGAGGATGAGGTATAGTATTTTTTGTCGGTCAAATTTTTGACGTTGAACGAAAAATTCGTATCATAGCCCGAAATTTTAGTATCGTAGCTCACGAAGGCGTCATAAACTACGGCGTGAGGCAGCTTAAACGCCGTTCCTGCGGGCACGTTCGGTAGGTTCGTGCGCATATAGTAAGTGTACCACGAGCCGAAATATCGCGCGCCGCCGCCCAGCCTAAGCCCCTTTACGCCTAGATGCGCGAAATCGTAGTTGGCAAATAGGCTTGCTTGGTGCTTCGGCGTCGCTTCCAGCGGTTTGCCGATTAGCACCGTAAAAGCGCCATCGTCCTCACGCACTCTCGTTTTGGTATATGCATAGCTCGCCGACATGCTAAGTCCCTGCGTCACACGCCCGTTTATATCGAGCTCAAATCCTCGCGAGCGAGCCTTGCCGATCGTCTCGCTTATATTATTTACCGTTCGTAGGATGTTTCTTTTATCGATATTAAACACCGCCGCGCCCGCAGTGACGCGATCGTTTTGAAATTTAGTGCCGAGCTCCACGGATTTGCCTTCCTCCGGCTTTAGATCGCCGCCTATCGCCTCGCCTATGGACATCTGCGGCGTGAAGCTTTGCGCGTAGTTAGTATATACCGACCACTGCGGGCTTAACAGGTACAAAAGCCCGCCCTGATAGGTCGTAGCGGCCTTTTTCTGATCGGTGTTGTTCGGTCCTTGCCAGCTTTGTTTGGCTACTTGATCGTAAAATTCCCTACGCACGCCCAAAGAAAGTATCAGCTCGTCGGTTAAATTTATATTATCTTGCGTGTAAAGCCCGATCGTTCTTAGCTTTTGATATTGTATTTTTGGCTCTCTATCGTTCGTTAGGACGGCGCCCGAAGCGGTCTGTCCGGTAAGCATATTGATACGCCCTGCGGTGCCTTTTAGCGCGCCTGGGCGGTATCTGTAGTAGTTTTTGTAATCCGTGCCGAAAAGGACGTCGTGCTTAAGCGGGCCCGTTTCAAATTTGCCGTTTAGCGTGACGCTTGCTGCGTGCGTGCGGTGTATGAAATTATCGTAGTAGTTATATGATCGCGTCGTGCCGGTAAGGCCTTGGGGCGTGAATGGATTGTTCGGACGGACGTAGCCGTATTCGTGCTTGCTACGCGAGAAAGCATAGGCGCCTTTTAATATCCAATCCTCGTTAAATTCCTTCTCAAAGCCGAAATCAACCGTATCGAGTTTGCTTTGTAGTTTATTTACCGGTTCGTCGAAGCGGACTTTGCCGCTGCCGTAAATTTTACCCGTACTCGGCACTAAAAACGCGCCGCGATCCACCGGATCGGTAGAGCGGCTATGGGTGTAGCCTAAGCTTATCGAATAATCGTCTCCTTGATACGCAAGCGACGGCGCAAAGAGCGTGTTTTTTATACCGCCGAAATTTCGCCAATAATCCTTCGCGTAGTAATCGAATATAAATCTATACGCAAAGCCGCTATCTGCAATCGGCCCTGTAGTATCAAATCCCGCGTCCCAATAGTTGCGATTGCCCAGCCCGCCCCAAATTTCATTTATAAATTCATACTGCGGCTTTTTGGTTACCATGTTTATGACGCCGCCCGGTTGCTGGGCACCGTAGAGCATGCTCGCGGGCCCCTTTAGAACCTCGACGGATTGAATAGTTTTATTGTAGTTGTGCATCACGGCGCCCGGCACGCCGTTGCGCATAATCGAGCCGTCGCGACCCTCGCCGAAGCCACGCTTGATGATCGCATCAAAAATATTTCCCGTCGTATTTGCATAGCTTATGCCGCTTACGTTTTGCAGCGATTCCGCTAAGGTTTCTGGCTTTTTGTCCTTTAGATGCTGCTGCGTTACGACATTTACGGTCTGCGGAATTTCTAAAATTCTCTTAGTCGTCTTGCCGATCTCACTGCGTACGGCACGGTAACCGTCGTCGTTATTCGCCCATTCTACGACCTCGATATCGCCTAGGTTTTCGCCTTTGCCATTGACCAATAACGTACCTTGCCCAATTTTAGATAAGCGATCGCCTGCCGGATTTTTAATCTTCCATGTGACGGTACTGCCTTCGCTCACTGAAACGCCAGCACCTTTCCAGGTTTCGTCAGTGGTAGGCTGCACCACAAAATCCCCTTCGAAAGTTAACCCACCGGCGCCTTGGTCGATATTATTTTTCAGGGTTACTATGCCGTTTTCCAGATTTCCAAAGTAAATGTTTTTACCGTGATGAAGTGCCGGCATATAAGGGTTTGGTCCACCATATCCAAAGGCTTCATCACTCCCCGAAGACGCTAGGCTGTAATTGGCAAGTGGAGTGTCTATGCCACCACTACCGCCTTTAGTTAATTTCCCTTTGCCGTTGTCATCCGCTGTCCAGTCATAAGAGGCTACGGTTGGTTCAAATACGGTGACCAAATCTCTTGCAATGATTTCATCCAAATAATTCTTACGTGCAATTTGGTAGGTGTTCTCTTTGCCTTCATAAGGGTGTCCGCTACGCAATACGCCGTTTAACAGCCATTTTCCTGCGGTTTTATCGTAAATAAACATCGGGGAACCACTGTCACCGCCAGAACCTGAAATGGGTAACGGACCATATTGATTCGGATAACGCACATCACCGCTTAAACTGACCTCACCATTGTTCGCCCAGCCTTGCATAAACGTATTACCTGCGGTTCTGTAGTGGTATGCGCCTGAAACCTCTGTATCCTTGTCCTGAGCATCACGCACAACTTGCCGACCGCTACCAATTCGTACCCGCATTGGATACTTTTCTAAATCCCCATAGGTGCTGCCCTGCATCTTTGACACCATTTCTATCGGCGCAGCTTCTGTGACGAATTTGGTTAAACGAGGGTTATGATAGTCCGTCATGTAAGGGTGAGTGGAGTCGTTTTTATAATTATTTCGTTTAACGATGTTATAACCGAATCGGTGCTGATCGGGGTTACTGCCCTCCATGCCAAAGTCAACACCACTATAACCCACATTATGTGCCACGCTAACGATATATTGATCGCCCACCAGTGCTGCCACACCATTACGGCTAACCACCGAAAAATCTATCATCGGCGCGTTTTGCATCATGGTGCCGATAGATTCGCCTTTTTTATTCACCACCTCTATATTTTGCGCACCGGGCGTAAACTTACCTTTATTCTCGGCAAAATCACGAAAATATTGATAATCCACACCGGAATAGACATGCCCAGCAAAAGCCGCAGGGGTTACGTTTAACGCCACAAACAGCGCAATGAATGTAAGTTGAGAATGTATCTTTTTCATAAAATGGATTTAATAAAATTGAACGAGGTTTATCAAAATTTAGCGAGTTTAAGCATGGTGCTCATATCAAGCAAAAACGGTTTTTAATTGGGTTTGATCCAAGATAACGCGGTCATCGTCCAACAATAACGCAGGGAAGCCGGCATAACCTTGTGCTTTCGCCTCATCAAATGCAGGATGACGATCACGTAAACGCAACCATTGTTTCAAATTAGGAATAGAAGATAAAACTTCCACTTTCTCATATTCCACACCAAGGCGCTTTAACTCCGCCACAAACTGTGCAGTATCAGGGCATTGCTCGGCATAATAAAGAATTGGTTTCATCGCAATACCTTATTCTTTATTTGCCACAGCAAGTGCGGTCGGATTTAATGTCGGTTCACCGATTTTGGTTAAACGGTTACGATCGCGATGCTCAAACGGCTTGTCGTAATTCGGGATAATCATCGTGGTAATTTGATCGTAAGACCAAGTGCCATCTTCATGAATTTTCACCGTAATTTCATAGCTTTCTGTGGTGAAAGATTGCTCTAAAAACGGATTCGAGATAATGCCATTCGTTAAAGAGCCGCGCACGGCTTTTAGCGTAAACTCTTTCGCATCTGCCGCCGCATTACCGGTGGCAATGAGGCTTTGTCCACGTGGAATACTCAACGACAAGGAAATATTGCCTGTTGCCGGCTCCCATAACCAATAACCCACCTGATCGTGAAAGGTTTCCACTTCGCCCGGTTGTACAATATGGGTGTGATAACGCAATCCATAGTACAGTTGAGGACCGTTCGTTTGCGCATCAATCGGTTGCAATTCGTAATATTCGATATAAGGATCTTTCACCGCTCCTTCGGCTTTCGGGTTGATATCAAGCCCACGCTTGCCTTCCCAAATTCCCGCCATAGGCGCTAAAGGCCCTAAATTCGCTAGCGTGTTTTCGTCCGGTTCAGCTTCGGTGTAAATATCGTCTGGGTATTGAAAATCTTTCATGATGTTCTCCTTATATCGCAACGTTCATGCACAAAGTGCGGTCAGTTTTTACCTTATTTTTTACAACCCGGGAAACCTAAGGCTTCACGGCTGGCATAATAAGCTTCCGCCACGCCTTTGGTGAGGGCGCGAATGCGCAAAATGTAGCGTTGACGTTCTGTAACGGAAATCGCTTTGCGCGCGTCTAACAAGTTAAAGCTGTGTGCCGCTTTTAAAATGCGTTCGTAAGCTGGCAATGGCAACGGACGTTCTAATTCCAATAAGCTTTTGGCTTCTTTTTCATATTGATCGAAACAATGGAATAAGAAATCGGTGTCGGCATATTCAAAATTGTAGGTGGATTGTTCCACTTCATTTTGATGGAACACATCGCCATAAGTGGTTTTTCCCAGCGGGCCGTCAGACCAAACTAAGTCATATACAGAATCCACGCCTTGAATGTACATCGCCAAACGCTCTAAACCGTAAGTCACTTCGCCGGTAACCGGTTTACATTCTAAGCCGCCCACTTGTTGGAAATAGGTAAATTGGGTTACTTCCATGCCGTTTAACCACACTTCCCAGCCCAAGCCCCATGCGCCTAAGGTTGGGTTTTCCCAGTTATCTTCTACAAAACGAATGTCGTTTTTGGTCGGGTCAAAACCAAGCATTTCAAGGGAACCTAAATACAATTCTTGAATATTGTCCGGAGAGGGTTTAATCACCACTTGGAATTGGTAGTAATGCTGTAAACGGTTTGGGTTTTCGCCGTAGCGACCATCAGTCGGACGGCGGGAAGGTTGCACATACGCAAACGCCATCGGCTCAGGGCCTAGCGCACGCAATGCGGTCATCGGGTGAGAGGTACCTGCGCCCACCTCCATATCAAAGGGTTGCACAATGGTGCAGCCTTGGTTCGCCCAGTATTCTTGTAAGGCAAGAATCATGCCTTGGAAAGTTTTTACATTAAATTTTGTCATAATTGATTCTATAAATTGAAAGGTTAAAAATACGCCTCATTATACTGAAAACACAAGGCAGGATAAAGAAAAGGCAGAAAATTTTGAACAATGGCGAAATCAGAAAAATGCATGAAACAAATAACACAAACTCAAGGAGTTTATAGGATTAGATAGGAACGCTTAGGATATAAAAAAGCCCTTGAAGTCAGTGCGGAATCACCTGTCATTTAAGAAATATAAAAAGCGGTAAAAGCCTTGTAGCATAAGA
>CALHQN010000316.1 GCA_938036585.1 uncultured Campylobacter sp. | reverse complement strand
TGATTTTTGGGTATTGTAACATAATTTTACTTACCTTTCGTATCCGTAATCGCCGGGGATAAAAATTTGATGATTTTTGCCGAGCTTAAAATACATCTGGTCTAAATCCTTTTTGAAAATCGCCGTGATTTTTTTATCTAAAATTCTATCGTTAAACGGCACGAATTGCAGCAAATTTCGCTCGCTACTAAGCGATAAAATCGGGTTTTTGCTCTCATCGGTTACGATGTATAGGCTCTGCTTAAAAAGCTTGGAAAGATCGGCGTAGCTTTGAGCAAATTCGCTCTTTTGCCCCTCCGTATCCGCGAAAAGATACAGATACACGTCTAGCCCGAGCTGCGAGCTGATGTCAAAGACGATGCTCGATTCCTCGCGCAGCCCTTCGCCGTCGCTTATAACGACGCTTTTTTCCACGTCTTTTAGCTCGCCGTCGCCCAGGCTTAGCACCGGAATTTCAAGCGATTTTAACGCGGCTTTGTTCGCCTCGAAAACCTCGCTGCTGCAAACCGCAAGCCCTACTTTGTTTTCGCTTACGTCGCGCTTTAAATTTAGCTCGCCCGAGTAATCGATAAGAATTTCAAATTTATCCCGCTTGCACAGCTCCTTCATCCGCGCAAACTCGTCGTTTATCGTAGGATTTAGAACTCGCAGATAAATTTTATGATTTTTGATGTGCAGATCCAAAAACTCAAGCGCCCTGATCGCCTTTGAAATCTCCGACTCGCTCATTTTTTTCATATCGATTAGCGCGTAGATATTTAGTCCAAACGGCGACGGGAACTGCCCTTTTTGCTTCTTCGCCTCCGCAAATACTGCTCGCAGCGCGCTAGGCTCGCCTACGACCAAGATCGTGTCATTGGGATAGATCCTAGTATTCGGGCTTGTCACGATGTAATTATTGTGGCGGTAGATCATCGGAATTTGATATTTAGCGCTATGAAGCACGCTTAGCTTTTTATACGCAAACGAGCTTCCCACGGGCACTTTAAGCTCCATTATCTCGCCTCGCCCAAGCCCGATATTGCCTGCAAAAACGGGACTATCCGGCAAAAAGCCGATGAAGCGCGAGGAATTTAGCGCGAGGGTATTTACGATTTTTACGTGAGCTTCGTTTTTATTCTCGCGCAAAAGTCCCCAAAAATCGGCTGCATAAAGCTCCAGATCGGGAGCGAGCGTCTTTAAATTTTCTAGCGTCACCTTAGCATCAAACTCATCATCCATTATCATTATGCAGCGATCAAATTCCGCTAGGCTCAGCACGACGCGCAGCCGCTCAATGCTCGTGGGATCGAAAATTTCGATGCTGAAATTTTGCTCTTTTTGCAGCGCCTCCGGGACGCTGAGCGCGTTTTTTGCGACTACGCGGTAATTATGCACGACGTCTTTGATCTTATAAACCTGGGATAAAAAATGGCGCGCAAACTCGCCGCTTGCGATGATGAGGATCTGTTTCATTGCTCTCCGTTTCGTGGTTTTGCAAAGATTATAACCAAAAACGGCTAAATTTTAA
>CALHQN010000315.1 GCA_938036585.1 uncultured Campylobacter sp. | reverse complement strand
GCAAGCCGATGCAGAAAAAAGACCTAGGCTACATCGCGATGACCTACGGAAATATCTTTGTTGCGCAGATCAACTCAAACGCGAGCCAAGCAAACACGATAAAAGCCATCGCCGCAGCCGAAGCCTACGATGGACCTAGCCTCGTGATCGCGTATTCGCCGTGCATCGCGCACGGTATCAAGGGCGGTATGGCCTACTCTGGCGATCAGGGCGAGCTCGCGACCAAATGCGGTTACTGGCCGACCTACGTCTACGACCCACGCCTAATCAAAGAGGGTAAAAACCCACTTAAAATGACCTCAAAAGAGCCTGACTGGTCGCTTTACGAAGAGTTTTTGCTAAACGAGGTTCGCTATAACTCGCTTAAGAAAACTAACCCGCAGCACGCGGACGAGCTGCTGGCTAAAAATAAGGCCGACGCGCAAAGACGCTACCGCCAGCTAAAACGCCTAAGCCTAGCCGACTTTAGCGATGAGGTCGAGTCTGGCGCGGAATCTGCCCAAAGCGCCGAGGATGCCTCTGCCGGCAGCGTAGCCGAGTAAGGCACGAATTCTCCCACTTAAATTTATTATGTGGGAGAATTTTCTTTTTTAGATAATTTCACTTAAAAAAATTAAATAACCCATAAACAAAATAAGCAAGTTTCTAAATCCTTAAAGTGAAATTAAGTCGTAAAAAGTCAAAATCGCATATTTTAAAATAAGTAAAAAGGAGCAAAAATGCTTATTACTATAATTGTCGTTGTTATTGCCTTAGCGGCTTATATTATTAAAATATATAATAAACTACAATCAATGATGCAAAACATCAGAGAGAGCTTCGCAAATATCCAAGCTACGCTCAAAAAACGTTTAGATCTATCAAATCAAATAATAGATATAGCTAAAGATTATGCAAGTAGCGAACAAATGATTCAACTTGGCGTTTCTGGAAATGGAATCGCAAAAGTAGCTGCTTTGGCTCAAGCCTTTCCGGAACTAAAGGCTAATGAAACATATCAAATGCTAATGTCGCAGTTAGAAAAAATCGAGAGCGAACTCCTAAATAAACGTGAGAGCTACAATGCTGAGGTTAAAAGCTATAATTCTTATAAAAATGCATTTCCACAAGTCCTAATAGCCTCAAAACTATCTTTTGAATCAGTCGCTTATTTTG
>CALHQN010000314.1 GCA_938036585.1 uncultured Campylobacter sp. | reverse complement strand
CCCGCCGATCGAACAGGCGATCGATCTGATCTATGATTTCCCTGCGGCGGTAAATACGCAGGATGCGGAGTACAATGCGCTTTTTTACGCGCTTGGAAGAAGCGATCAAAAGCCGCAGAGCGCGAGTAAAATTTTTGAGATCAACGCGCTTATGGCTATGAAAGACGCGGGCTTTGAGGACGCAGGGCTTAGCTTTAGCTACACCTGCGCGAAGTGCAAAAGCTCGGTGGGGCTCTTCTCACACCGCTGTCCGGTCTGCTACGAGCTAGGCAGCATGGAGATCAGAGCGCAAATTTCAGAGAAAACCGGTGAAATCGGTCAAACTTTTTAGCGACGGCAGCTGCCTCGGAAACCCTGGAGCGGGCGGCTGGGCTTACATCTTGCAATACGGCAACGCGATAAAAAAGGCAAGCGGCGCAGAGGCGATGACGACGAATAATCAAATGGAGCTAACGGCCGCTATAATGGGGCTTAGCGCGCTTAAGCAGCCCTGCCGCGTCGAGCTTTTTACCGACAGCGAATATGTCGTTAAAGCGATAAATTCCTGGCTCGCAAAGTGGGTCGTTACCGATTTTAAGGGCAAGAAAAACGCGGATCTGTGGCGCAGATACCTTGCGGCGGCGGCGCCTCACGAGATCAAGGCCTCGTGGGTCAAGGGGCATGCGGGTCATCCGCAAAACGAGGAGTGCGACGCTATGGCTCGCGCGGCGGCGGAAGCGATAAAGGGTTGAAATTCTACGGCGAAGCTCACGGTTATGCGGATTAAGCATGGATTTGCCCGCGTTTGCTTTGCACGCAGAGCCACTTCGGCGTAAATTTTATCGCCCGAAGCCGGTTTTAATGCGTTCGTTCACGCAATTGGGTTCTTATATTTGAAAGCAGGCGCGTTTTTGGCGAAGATTAAATTTGCGGCAAGTGGGCTTCGGCGCGGCTTGCGTTAGGATTAGCGGGCTACGTTTAAATTTTATTCGCCGCAGATCGGCGTCAGAGGGCTTCATTTGCCGCGTTGGTGCAAATTTAGCGCGGGTTATGCTTGCACTCGTTCGTTCCGCTTGCGCAGGTTTTGTTCGCGCCAGATGTCGTTTGCGTGTGAGCCGCCGCGGATTTCGCAAAATTTTATAAAAAAGGGCAATAATGCAAAATTTAGAAAAATTACAAGAAAAACTGGGCTATAAATTTAAAAATTTAACCCACCTTAAGATCGCTCTTACGCACAAAAGCGCCAAAAACGGACACAACAACGAGAGGCTGGAATTTTTAGGCGATGCGGTGATGGATCTGATCGTGGGCGAGTATCTTTTCAAAAAATTTAGCAGCGACGAGGGCGATCTGAGCAAGCTTCGCGCCGCGCTCGTGAACGAAAGCAGCTTTTCTAAATTTGCAAAATTTTTGGGCATCGGCGAGAACCTGAATATGTCGCTGTCCGAGGAGCGCAACGGCGGGCGCGAGAAGCCCTCGCTGCTTTCGGACGCGTTTGAGGCGATAATGGGCGCCGTCTATCTTGAGAGCGGGCTGCAAAACACCGCCCGCATCGCAACTAAAATTTTAGAAATCCTCTATCCGCGCATCAGCTTTAACGAGCTCGTGCGAGACTACAAAACCGCGCTGCAAGAGCTCACGCAGGCAAAATTCGGCGTCACGCCCGAATACGTCCTTTTAGGCTCAAGCGGCCCCGATCACAAAAAAAGCTTCGAAATGGCGGCGCTCGTAGGGGGCAAGCGGCTCTCATCCGCCGTGGGAGCGAGCAAAAAAGAGGCCGAGCAAAAATGCGCGCAAATCGCGCTCGAGCTTTTACAAAACGGCGCCTCGCGCGATGCTAATGCGACAGATGACGAGCAAACAGCATGCGGAGATGATAAGCAAAACGGCGCGAACTGCGCTCAGAACGGCAAAAAAGTCTCACGGAATGGCGGCGGACGAGCGCGAAGCAGCGCAAAGAGCAACCATAATGATCGAGGCGACAAAAGAAGCGGGCGCGATACGGATAAACAAAGCGGCGGCGATCAAGGAGGCGCGCTATGAACACCTTCGGCGAGAGATTGCGCCTTAGCACCTTCGGCGAGAGCCACGGCGCGGCGATCGGCGGCGTTTTGGACGGCTTTCCGGCGGGCGCGGAGATCGAGATTTCAAAAATACAAAGCGAGCTTGAGCGCCGCAAGCCGGGCGGCAGATACGCTACGCCGCGCAAAGAAGCCGACGAGATCGAAATTTTAAGCGGGATTTTTGACGGCCGCAGCACCGGCGCGCCGATCGGATTTATCATCCGCAACGCGAATCAGCACTCGAAGGACTACGAAAATCTCAAGGATATTTTCCGTCCCGCACACGCCGATTTTACATATTTTGCCAAATACGGACTGCGCGATTACCGAGGCGGCGGGCGGGCAAGCGCGCGCGAAACCGCCGTGCGCGTGGCTGCTGGAGCGTTTGCGCAAATTTTGCTAAATCACTTTAAAATTTCCGTAAAAAGCGGAATCTGCGGCGTGGGCGAAATTTATGCCAAAGATTTAAATTTTGATTTTGCGCAAAACAGCGAAATTTTCGCGCTCGATCCCGCTGTGGAGGACGCGCAGAAGGAGTTAATTCTAAGCGTCAAAAATGCCGGCGATAGTATCGGTGGCTGCGTGCTAACGCGCGTCACGGGCGTGCCTGCGGGGCTCGGCGAGCCGCTGTACGGTAAGCTGGATGCGGCGCTTGCGGGCGCGATGATGGGCATAAACGGCGTAAAGGCCGTGCAGATCGGCGCAGGAGTAAAGGCAAGCGCGCTAAAAGGCAGCGAGAACAACGATTTCATGCACGCTAGTAAGGATGCGATCCACACCAACGGCGGCAAGATCGACGCAAATTTCGCAAGCAACAACGCGGGTGGGATCTTAGGCGGTATAAGCAGCGGCGCGCCTATCGAGATCACGACGCATTTTAAGCCCACTCCGAGCATTTTCATGGCGCAGCACAGCGTGGACGTGCGCGGCGCAGACGCGGTCTGCGAGCTGCGCGGGCGGCACGATCCGTGTATCGCCGTGCGAGGCAGCGTCGTAGCCACCGCGATGGCGCGGCTGGCGATCGCCGATGCGCTGCTGCTAAACGCGAGCGCGACGCTGGGGAATTTAAAGCGAATTTACGGCGAGGATTAAATTTAGACGGGCGGTACGGCGAAATTTTGCGAAATTTCATAAAATTTTAGGGCCGAGCGATGAAATTCTCGCGAGCGAGGCGAGCAAATTTTAAATTTACGCGGTAAGCCTATCGCGACAAGGAGGCAAAATGAGACTTGAGCGTATCGGCGAGGACTCGGCGCTGATCGCGCGCATAGAGGCGATCAACGCCGCGGCGTTCCCCGAAATCGAGCGTATTAGCATAAAAAATTTCTTAAAAATGTCGCGCAAAGGACAGCTTGAAATCGCGGCGATTTTCGAAGATTTTACTGCCCTGGTCGCCGGCGGCGCGGCTGATAAGCATTACGCGGCGGCGAGCGAAAATTTATGCGCGCTGCAGGATCGCGGCGAAGCGAGCCAAGATCGCGATACTGCGAGTAAAAATTCCGATGCGAGCAACTGCGGCGCGGCAGAATTCGCCTCTTTGAATTCCAAAAATCGCAGCGCGGCTAATAAAAAATCTAATGCGACGTGTGAAAAATCCAACTTGGAAAGTAAAAATCCCAGCGCGGAGGCGCAAAATTTAAGCGGCGAGGAGCTCGTTGGGTTTTGCGTCTATAGGACCGAGCAAACCTACAAGCGCGCGGTTTTGCGCCACAAACAGCTGCCGCCTCGCCTAAATGCGGATAAAATTTTAAGATCCAAAGCTCATAGCGGCGCGGAATTTGACGGCGCAGAGGATGAAATTCTAAGCGACGAAGCAAAATTATTTAGCGTTGCAAGCGGTAAAATCG
>CALHQN010000313.1 GCA_938036585.1 uncultured Campylobacter sp. | reverse complement strand
GCGCTGCGACGCTGAGCCTGCTCGGTATTATAATTAAAACCAAAATGTGGCGCCGCTTCGGCTCCTTCGTGCTTCACGCGGCATTTGTCGTTATCTTTATCGGCGCGGCGCTGACGCGCTATTTCGGTACCGAGGGCGTGCTGCACGTAAGAGCGGGCGAGAGCGAAAACGAGATGGTAAGCGTCAAACCATACTTGCAAATCCGCACGCAAGACGCGCTGTTTGAGCACCCGCTAAATCTATCTCAAATCGGCGATAACGATTTTAGCTTCACGCAAAGTATAAATTCTAAAAGCTTCACCGTCAAATTTAGCTCATACAAACCCGCGCCCAAAGGCAAGCAGGGCACGCTTGCGGTAAAAGCGGGCTTTGAGGGCGGAAGCGAGCAAGAAGCGGAGCTTCGCGGCGGCGCTGGCTGGCTCGGGGAACCTAAAATTTTAAACTTTGACGGCGAGGAGATAATGCTAAGCTGGGGCTCGAAACTGATAGAGCTTCCGTTTGCGGTAAAGCTTTTGAAATTTAAGCTCGAGCGCTATCCTGGCTCGCAAAGCCCGTCATCCTACGCCAGCGACGTTGAAATTTTAAAAGAGGGAAAGAGCGCGGGGGAACATGAAATTTATATGAACCACCCGCTAAGCTTTGACGGCTTTAAGCTCTTTCAGTCCTCCTACGACACCGACGAGCTGGGCACGGTGCTGGAGCTTAATCGTGATCCGGGTAAAATCCCCACTTATTTCGGCTATTTCCTACTTTGCGTCGGATTTATCGGCAATCTTTTTACTGCGGGAAGCAGGTTTAAAAAGCTCGCTAAATTTATCAAAAATAACGCGCCCGCCGCGCTTCTTTTGATCGCGCCGCTTTTTTTTAGCATTGAGCTTCGCGCCGCGGATGAAAACTATTTAGCAAATCTTAAAGCTAACTCGCGAGTTCATGCAAACGGCGCGTTCGCGGAGCTTTTGGTGCAAGATTACATGGGCAGGATCAAGCCGCTTAGCACCGAAGCAAGCGAGATTGTGAATAAAATTTCGGGCACGGAGGGGCTTTACGGCTTAAGCGCCGAGCAGATGATCCTAGGAATGAGCCTAAATCCCGCGTTTTGGCGCGATCAAAAGATCATCAAAATAAAAAACGACGAGATCAAAAAGATGCTGGGCTTAGCGCCGCAGGAGCGATATGCGAGCTTTAATTCGGTCTTTGATGAAAACGGCAACTACAAGCTCGCGCGCGTCGTGGACGAGGCGAATGAAAAAAGCGCCTCGCACCGCGGCGTGCTCGATAATGAGCTGATTAAATTCGACGAGCGGCTAAATATCGCGTATCTGACCTTTAGGGGGGTGTTTTTTAAATTTATCCCCGTGCCGAACGACCCGCAAAACACCTGGCTCTCGCCGAACGACGCCTTTGCGGATTATAGTATCGCTCCGCAGATCAAAGGCCTGCTAAACGACTATCTAAATGGCTTACAGGATGGAATTTCGGATAATGATTGGGCTAAAGCGGACGGCGCGCTTGCAGAGCTGAAAAACTACCAAAGAGCCACCTCGGCAGCTATTCTTCCAAGCGTTAGCCGCGTCAAAGCCGAGGTGTTTTACAACAAAGCTTCGGTTTTCAAAAAGCTCGTTTATTGCTATATGATCCTAGGCGGCGTAGCTCTAATATTGGCGCTTTTGGGCGCGCTTTGCGGCAAGCGCTTCACGCTAGCGCAAAAAATTTTATTCACAGCCTTTGCCACAAGCTTTGCGGCACATACCCTCGCGCTTGCGTTGCGCTGGTATGTCGCGGCTCACGCGCCGTGGAGCGATAGCTATGAGTCGATGATCTACATCGGCTGGTCGGCGGCGCTTGCGGGGATTATATTTTTTAGAAAGTCCCTACTTACGCTAAGCGCGAGCTGCTTGCTGGCCAGCATCGTGATGCTAGTAGCGCATATGAGCTTCGTAAATCCGCAGATTACTAACCTCGTGCCGGTGCTAAAGTCGTATTGGCTTAGCATCCACGTATCTGTTATCACGGCTAGCTACGGATTTTTGGGGCTTAGCTGTCTGCTCGGTCTTTTAGCTCTTGTCTTGATGGCGCTTAAAAACAGCGCCAATCGCGAGCGGCTTAACGCACAGATCAGATATATAACGGCGATCAACGAGATCAGCCTCATCGTGGGGCTTTCGATGCTGACGCTCGGAAATTTCTTCGGCGGCGTATGGGCGAATGAGAGCTGGGGGCGATACTGGGGCTGGGACAGCAAAGAGACCTGGTCGTATGTCTCGATCATCGTCTATGCGATCGTGCTGCATCTAAAATTTATCCCGAAGCTCGGCTCGATCTATGTTTATTGCGTGAGTTCGACGCTCGCGTATAGCTCGATCATAATGACCTATTTCGGCGTAAATTTCTACCTCACCGGCATGCACTCTTACGCCGCGGGAGATGCGCCGCAGATACCCGCGCCGTTTTATTGTATAATAGCGGCGGTATTTTTAATAATCGCTCTTGCTTTCAGGGGCAGGGACGTAAAAACGATATGAAGGAGTAAATTTGAAAAAATTTCTAATAGCGCTGATTTTGGCTGCCGCGGCAAATGCGGGCTTTATCAGCGAGGGTATTCAAGCTCAGCAAAGCGGCGATCATAAAAAACTCGCAGAAATTTACGAGCGAGCGTGCGGTTTGGAAAATAAAGCTTCGGGATGCTATAATCTAGCCGTTTTGTATTTTGAGGGCACCGGCAACGTAGAGAAAAATTTCGAAAAAGCGATCAGCCTCTACGAGAAGGCGTGCGGCGCCAAATTTGCGCTTGCGTGCAATAATCTAGGCTATATCTACGAAAGCGGCAACGGCGCGGATCAAAATTTTACCAAAGCCGCGGCTTATTACGAAAAAGCCTGCAAAGATAACGAAGGCTGCACCTCGCTTGGGCTTTTATACGCAAACGGCGCTGGGCTTGCAAAGGACGTCGCCAAGGCGGCGAGCCTTTATGAGAAGGCCTGCACCTACGGCGATATGATGGGCTGCAACAACCTGGGCTATCTGTATCTGAAAGGCGAAGGCGTGCAGCAAAGCTTCGCAAAGGCTAAAATTTTTTACGAAAAGGCTTGCGGCGGCGACATCGGCATCGGCTGCAACAACCTTGGCTATCTATACGCCTTCGGGCAGGGGGTAGGGCAGGATTATAAGCAGGCAAAGCAGCAGTATGAAAAGGCGTGCAATCTCGGCCACTTCGACGGCTGCAATAATTTAGCCATAATGTATGCCGAAGGAAAAGGAGTGAAGTTCGATAACGCCAAAGCAAAAGAGTTTTTCAAAAAAAGCTGCGACGGCGGCATCAAGATGGGATGCGAGAATTTGGAATTTTTAAATTCGATTAGTAAGTAAATTTAAAACATCAAAATTTTAAGGAGATAGTATGATTTTACGTTCGTTTTTGGCTTCGGCCGCGCTTGTTGCGCTCGTTTGCGGCGCCTCCATGGACGGGGCTAATAAGCCGGCAAATCCTATGTTTCAAAGCGTGGATCCTAGCAAGGCTACGCTTGTAGGAAGCGGCGAGGGCAAAGAATACTGCGCCGTTTGCGGAATGAATTTGGTTAAATTCTATAAAACCAACCATGTTGTAAACGGCAAGCAAGTAGCTTCCCTGCACTGCTTGTACGAGATTACGGAGGGAAAAATTCCAAGCGATGCGCAGGTCGTAGATACGAAAAATCTAAATTTGATCGACGTAAATAAAGCCTTTTACGTCGTGGGCAGCAAAATCAAAGGCACGATG
This sequence comes from uncultured Campylobacter sp., assembly GCA_938036585.1. Lineage (GTDB taxonomy): Bacteria > Campylobacterota > Campylobacteria > Campylobacterales > Campylobacteraceae > Campylobacter_B. The sequence continues at coordinate 1,481 of CALHQN010000313.1, read as the reverse complement.
ACGCGAAATAGCAAATACGCCTTCTCAACCGAGGCCGACGCGAAGGAATTTCAAGCCGAAAACGGCGGCGAGATAATGAATTTCGCCAAAGCCTACGAGATTGCAGGGCAGGATTTCGAGGGCGATAACAAGATGATTAAAGCCAAGCGTGAAGGCGGCGTTTACACGCACGGTAAAGAATTTTACGAAACAAACTGCGCTAAAACGGATGCCAAAAGCTTCAAAGCCATCTCCGAGCTCAAAGCTCATCTCAAAAAGACTTGCGACGCAAAGGGCGCTAGCAAGGCTCCAGAGTACGACAAGCACCTACAAGCCGCAGCGCTATATTTGTGGGATGCGCCGGCAAATTTAGGCAGCAGCGGTAAAGATGCAAAAGCGAAAAAGGCTGAAAAGATCGTCGTGCCTGAGGGCGCTAAATGCCCGGTCTGCGGCATGCTAGTGGGCAAAAACCCTAACTGGGCGGCGATGATAGAGGTTCAGGGCGGCGAGAACCTGTATTTCGACGGCGTAAAAGATATGATGAAATACTACTTCCAAAAGGGCAAGGGCTTTGATAAAATTTACGTAACCGACTACTATAAGTTATATAAGATCGATGCTAAAAGCGCCTTTTTCGTGCTCGGCTCCGACGTCTTAGGACCGATGGGCGACGAGCTCATTCCATTTGATAGCGAGAGCACGGCTAAGACCTTCGCTAAAGATCACGGAGGCAAGAGCGTACTTAAATTTGACGAGATCAAAGAGAGCGTAATAGAAGGGCTATGAGGCTCATTTGCGCTTTAATGATCTTTTTTGCCGCCCTTTACGCGCTCATCGCGGTGCATTATGTGAGCTTTGATCGCGCAAAGGGCGAGCAGTGCCTGCAAAAGCTCGCGCGCGAGATAAAGGACGTGCGGCTCTCAAGCAGCTTTAAGAGCAAAGCCTACGCGGAGTTCGTCTATGATAAATAAAAATTTCATCGACTACTCCGTAACTTTGCTGCGAAAAGATAGAGCCGATCACACTTTTAGCTTCGCGATCTTTGCGTTTATCGTTTTTATTTTAAGCTCGGTGCTTTTTATCTCGGGCTCCATTCAAAACGATCTTGAAAAGGTCATCAAGCTCAGGCCCGACATCGTCGTAGAGGCTCTACGCGCGGGCAAACGCGATCTGATGCACGACGGCTATATCTACGACATCTCTAAAATCGCGGGCGTCAGCGAAGTGCAGGGCGCCGTGGACGGGATGTATTACTTCGCTCAAAAGCGCGTTTGGTTTCATATCGTAGGCGACGAAAGCCTGAGCGAAAATGAAATGATCGTAGGCGAGGGGGTAAAGGCGGCGATGGGCGAGTGGTACTACGAGGACGAGTTTCACTTTTTGACCGAACAGCGCCTAATCGCGATTAAGATTAATAAAATTTCGCCGCACGAAAGCAGCATCGTCTCAAACGACGTGATCTATCTAAACCCCGCTACCGCGCGCGAGGTACTGAGCCTGAA
>CALHQN010000312.1 GCA_938036585.1 uncultured Campylobacter sp. | reverse complement strand
AGATCAAATTTAGCCGCAGAATTTCTATTAAAGAGCTACTCTCTCACGATAAATGCGCCGCTAAATTTACCGCCGTGCGCGAAATCTCTCGCCTCGTCCTCGCTCTTAAATCCGCTTAAAAAGACGCGGTAGATCGGAGCGCCTTCGAAAACAAACTCTTTGATTATAGCCGGATAGCCCGAGGTGTTGTGGTAGTCGAGTTGGTAAATTTGCGCCCCGCTTCTGTTTCTAAACGCGCCGATTTGCACCATAAAATTTCCGCCGACGATGGTCGCTTTCGGCGAGCCTTTGGCGATAGTATGTCCGTAAAAGCCCACTACTTCGAGCTTTACCGGCGCCGTACCTCTGGCAAAAACGCCCACTAGATTGGCAGCCGTTTTGCTAAGATCGATGACGCGTCCGTCCACGAATGGACCGCGGTCGTTGATACGCACGGTTACGGTAGCGCCGGTATCGCGATTGACGACCTTTACCATAGTATTCATCGGGTAGGTTTTATGTGCGGCGGTCATTCCGTTCATATCGTAAATTTCGCCGTTGGAGGTGTATTTGCCGTGGAAATTCGGCCCGTACCAGCTGGCGATACCGATCTGGGTATCGCCGACGCTTACTTGCTCGGGGTAGTAGGTTTTGCCGTTGATCTTATAGGGGCGCATGGTGGCGGGGGAGTTTTTGCCGATTTTGCCGCCGCCCGTAGATCTGGATGACGGTGTAGTACGAAACGAGCAGCCGGCGAGAATCAGCGCAAAAAGCACGCTAAGAAGGGCTATTTTTCGATACGACACCTACGCTCCGATCTATTTGTTAAATTTTATATTATTTAAAGCCACTACGTTTTTGTTTTTCGCGCTAAGCTCGTCCGTTAAGCCGGCAAGCGCGCCCTTGGCTTTGCCTTTGCGATTTTTTAGGCGCGGCTCATAGGCTTGCAAGATGCCTTGATTTACGACAAACTCGGCGTATTTGCTCTGCGGGATGTAGAAAAAATACTTGCCGTTAAGCGGAGAGATGCCGTTTTTAATGTGCGCGTTGTAATCCTGCATCTGCGACGGCGAAATTCCGATCTGCTTGGCGACGGCGCTTAGCTTCGTGCCGGGAGCTACGGCGATACGTTTTAGTCCCCACGGCTCGTTTTCGAAGAGTAAAATTTTACGCATATTCTCGTTTTGCGCGATATAGGCGTATTTGATGATGCGTTTGATGAAATTTTTAGTCTCCGTAGGGAGCGCCTTGCTCTTTAAAAGGCGACCCAAATCGTCGCTTCCGGTGGCGTTAATGGCGTTTCTAAGTCTCTGCTCGCCGCAGTTATACGCCATAAGCGCTAGATACCATTTGCCGAAATTTTGCTTTAGGTGCAAGATGTATGAAAACGCCGCATCCGTTGAGGCTGCCGGATCGCGGCGCTCATCCACGGCGTTATCGACTCTAAGGCCGAAATTTTTTGCCGTCGTGGGCATTAGCTGCCACATACCGCCAGCGCTTGCGCCAGAAGTTACGGTGTTTTTCAGATGTGATTCGACCATCGCGAGATAGAGTAGAAACTCCGGCGCCTCGATATTGTCGATCTCGGTTTTTACCAGATACGCGTTATGCGATTGGCTGGTAACTATGTGTTTAAACTGCCTGCGGTCGCCCGCGTCGATTGCGCGAAAGATACCCGCGACTACGTTTTGACTCGATTCGTTATTCTCGATACCGAATTGATTTAAAATATAGTCGTGGTTTGCGCGCATCAAATTCGGCTGACTTGCAAACCCTTCAGCTACTAAAAATAGTGCTAAAAATATGAATTTCAAGGCTTTCATTATTCTCCTTTGATCTGATCGCCAAAAAGCCTACAGGCGTTTTGGCTGGTTATATCTTCGATTTGATCTACACTTAAATTTAAAATTTCGGCTATTTTTTCTACTACGAGCCTTGTATATGCCGGCTCGTTGCGCTCGCCGCGATGAGGATGCGGCGTGAGATATGGCGCGTCCGTTTCTATTAATAATCGCTCTAGCGGAATTTGAGGTAAAATTTCGGCTAGGCTTTTGGCGTTTTTAAATGTCAAAACTCCGCCGATTCCGAAGTAAAACCCGCTATCTGCGAGGCTTAGCAAAAGCTTGCTGGCGTTGAAGCAGTGTAAAACTCCGCCGCAAAGCTGATCCGCTCGCTCTTTTAAAATTTGAAAGCTATCTTCGTTAGCGTCTCGGATATGGACTATGAGCGGTTTTTGAAGTTTTATTGCTAGGTCGATTTGGGATATGAAGGCTTGTTTTTGAGAGGAGATTTCGGCGGATTTGGCTTCGGGGCTACGCTTCAGTCTAAAGTAGTCAAGCCCGCACTCACCGATACCCACGCACTTGGGATCGTCCGCGTAGCGTTCCAGTACCTCCATATCTATGGACTTTATCTCATATGGATGCACGCCCGCGGCGAAATACACATTGCGGTGCGAATGCGCTATATCGCAGGCTTTGTCAAGATCGGCGATATCTGCGCCGGGTATTATGACGCTTCGCACGCCTGCACTCTGCGCGCGGTCTAAAACCGCGTCAAGATCGGCATTGAAGCTTGCATCGTCTAAATGGCAATGTGTATCTATAATCATAAAACTCACTTAATAAAATTTCTCGAAGCGGATTCTACGATTTTTTGCAAAATCACGCTTAAACTAAAATTAAACGCGGTATTGTAGCGAAAAATTTCAGATTTAAACTTAAACTTAAAATTCTTTTAACCGAGCCTTAACTTTTTAGCGAATTCTAGGGCTTCGGCGGTGATCGTCTTGCCGCTTATCATCCTGGCAAGCTCGGTGATCTTCTCCTCTTCGCCCAGCAGCCTCACTGAAGAGGCACCGACAT
>CALHQN010000311.1 GCA_938036585.1 uncultured Campylobacter sp. | reverse complement strand
GAGGATAGAGATTCGCAAGAGGGCAGAAAATTGTACAAAAAAGCATGCAAGCTCGGTAACGGCGAGGGCTGCTTTATGTTCGGATTCGCCTCGTATTTTGACGACGATGACAAAGAAGCGGGTACGCGATACTTTGAGCGATCGTGTGAGTTGCGATTTGCGGAGGCGTGCTATTTTCTAGTGGGAATTTATTCAAATGATCCGGCAAAATCGCAAAGATATCAGGCTCTGTTTGAAAAATATCAACAAGAAAACGACGATACGATAATCAGCTTTAGGCGCAGATAATTTTACGGTTCAATGCACTTTTGCGCATTGCGCTTGCGGGTTTAAATTTACGCAAATCAAAAAACGTCCGTCGCCTGCAAGCATGTAAATTTCAAATTTTTGCTCAAACCCAAGCGTCGCGTCAAATTTGCACAAACGCAAAAAGTAAAATTTAATCGGTTTAATAAATTTAAAGCCTCGCGCAGAGATCGCCTTAAATTTACGCAAACTCATGCTATCCGGCGCGCTTTTAAATTTTACTCATTACGTCGTCGATTATCGCTTGTGCGCCGTTTCGATCCGCAAGCTCAAGCAGCCCTTTGCTCGCGCGCGCCACGTCGAAGCTCTGAATCAAGCCCAATATCCGCTCGCTGCTCGCGTCCTGCTGGCGTAAAATTTCGCAAAGTCCGCGCTCCTTAAGAAATTTCGCGTTGTAAAACTGATGATCCGCCGCCGCGAATGGAAACGGCACGAATATCGCCGGCAGGCCGTTTGCGCAGAGCTCCCACAGCGTGCTGGCGCCGCTGCGCCCGACGCAAAGATCGGCGCTTGCGATGAGCTCGTGCATGTTTTTGCAAAAGCCCACGAGTTGTACGTCAAGACCCTGCTGCGCGTAGATCTGCGAGATACGCTCAAACTCGCGCTCGCCGCACTGATGGATCACGCCGTAGCCGAGGCCCAAGAGCTTGGGCGCAAGCTCCACGGCAAGCGAGTTGATAAAGCTCGCTCCCTGCGAGCCGCCCAAAAATATGACCCTCTTAAGCGCCGTGCGCGGCCGCGCCGTCTCGAAAAAAATATCCGCGATTGGATAGGCGAACGCGGGCTTTTCATAGGAGCTGTAAAACGCGCGCGCAAAGGGCCTTAGCAGGCGGTTGAGCCGCCCGCAAACGGCATTTTGCTCGTGGATAAAAAACGGCACGCGAGAAAGGATCGCCGCGATGGATGCGGGCGCCGAGCTGTATCCGCCCACGCTGATGAGCGCGCGGACGCCGTTTTGCTTTAAAATTTTACGCGCCGCAAGCGAGAGGCGCAGGATATTTAGCAGCGAGGCTAGCTTGGCAAAACCCTTTTTATCGACGACGCCCGAGCTTTGCAGAAAATATGTGCGCGCAAAAAGCTCGCTATTTTCAAACCACGCGCGATCCTGCCCGCGGTTTGAGCCGATGAAGATCGCCCTGATGCCCTGCTTCGCAAGGCGGGCGGCTAAATTTTTAGCGATTATCAGATGTCCGCCGGTGCCGCCGCCGCTGATTGCTACGACCATACTTTTCCTTTAAATTTATAAAATTTCGCGCTTAAATTTAAGCCTCGGTGCACTTCGGCGTAGAATTTTAAGCGCAATTCGGCTCTAAATTTACGCCTAAATTTAAATCACGCTCGCCCAAAGCCCGCAAAGCCTTAAAATTTAGCCCTCTTCGACGCCATCAAAACAAGCCCCACCGCAAACGACGCCGCGAGCAGGTGACTGCCGCCGTAGCTCAGAAACGGCACGGCGATACCCTTAACCGGCGAGATCGACGTGATGCCGTAGGAGTTGATAATGAACGAAAAGAAAAACATAAAGCCGATACCCAGGCAAAAGAGGAAATTTACGTTACTCGGCGACTTACTCGCGGTCTGAAAGATGCGAAAGAGCATCGCATAAAATAGCGCCACGATGAGCAAAATCCCGATAAATCCCCACTCCTCGGCAATGCCTGCGAGCACAAAGTCGGTATGCACCTCGCTCAGATAGCCGAGCTTAAAGCTTCCCAGCCCAAGTCCCTGCCCGAAAAACTCGCCGTTGTTTATCGCATTTAGCGAGTGTCCGACCTGATACGGCGCGCTAGCGTCCTCTATACGCAGCCCGGCGGCAGTCTCCGGCGACATAAACGACAGCACGAAATCCTGCACGCCGCCCCACCACGAGCGCACGCGATCGACCCTGTGCGCACTCGTGACGATAAAGACGTAAGCAAGTCCCAAAATCCCCATAAAGCTAAAGCCGATGAGCTTGAAACTCGTGCCCGCAAAAAGCGACATAAAAATCATCGTAAGCCCAAGCACCGCGACCTGCCCCAGATCGTTTTGCACGATGGCGACTAGGATTACGACGAAGCCGAAAAGCGCTACGTAAGGAAGCAGCGTCGCGATCTCGCGCCCGATGCTTTTTTTGGAGTGATCGAGCTTGCGCGAGAAGCTCCACGCCAAAAAGTAGATGAAGCCCACCTTGAAAAATTCCACCGGCGCGAGGTTAAAAAACGGCAGTCTGATCCAGCGCGCCGCGCCGTTTACATCGGCGACCAGGGATTTGGGTAAAAAGCCCATCGCAAGCATCAAAATCCCCATGATCGCAAAAAGCGACATGCACACCGGCGTTAGGCATTTATCGGGATCGGCGCGCGAGACGATCCACATCACCGCGATGCAGGCGATCCCCACCGCGCACTGGCGATAAAAAAAATGTAACGGCGTAGTGCCCAGCAAAAGCACCGTATATGAGCTCAGCGACAGCGAAAATATCATGCCGATCGTAATGAGCGCGCAGGTGAAGTAATATAGCCATTTATCGGTTCTCAATCGTCTCTCCATTTTTAAATTTATTCGCATTTACGCGCGCCGTGCACGCTTGTCCTGCCGCACGAGGCTCAAATCTCGCATCACGCCCGTGCCGCACGGCGCCGATCGCGCATCGTCTTTTGGCACGCAATGCGATCGTGCATCTTTGGCGTGCGGCGTAAATTTTATTCTCGCGCATAAGGCGGCTTTGTGACATACGCTACAGGATAGCGCACCGTAAAGCACGTCCCGCACCGCCTTGTAAGTACACATTCTTCTTACACAAGACGGCTTTCGGCACGCTTATAGCATGGTAGCAAACCGCGACTATGCAAAATCGCACATGGGCGTTCGTGCTGCAAATCAGCCGCCACGCACGACAAGCCAATACTTCGGCAGTTTCTCCCGCTTGCGCAGTCGCAAGACATTTCATATCGGCGCGGTGCGATTTAAAATTCAGGTCCGCTGCGGCAAATTTTTAAATTTCAAAATTCCAAAGCCCAAAAAGAAGCGAAATTTTAAAATTTTAAATTCTGCCGGCCTTTGTAAATTTATAAAATTTAAAATCGCAAAATTTTTAGCGCTCAATCTTTAAATTTTAAAGCCTGCCCTATTTCTGCTCTGCTTGCACTTTAAAATTTCGCGCTGCAAGACCTGCTAATGCCGCTTTGAAATTCCAACGCTGCAAAGCCTGCTTACGTCGCAAAATTTCACGCCCGAGAGCTAACCGACGCCATAAAATTTCACTCGCCCGCCGCAGATCAAAGCCGCCC
>CALHQN010000310.1 GCA_938036585.1 uncultured Campylobacter sp. | reverse complement strand
CCTTTTGCGTCTGCCTCGTTTTGCCGTTTTTGATGCTCTCGCTGATTAAAATTTTGTCCTGCACGCGCAAATTTAGGCGATCGCCGCGGCTTAAGTTTATTAAATTTTTCATTTTCGCTCCTGCGGATTAGTTTTAAAGATTATCGCAAAGCGGCGCTTAAAAGCCGCTAAATATCGATAACGCCGAGGTGCGAGAGCAAAATTTTAACCCCGATTAGAATCAAAATCACGCCGCCTAAAACGAGTGCCTTTGAGTGCAGATATTCGCCCGTTAGCTTGCCTGCGTAGCACGCCGCGACGCACAGCGCGAAGCAGACGAGCCCGATTACGCAACAGGCGTAGAGGATGTCTGTCTCGCCAAACGCAAAGGTCACGCCCACGGCCATCGCGTCGATGCTGCTTGCGATCGCGCCCAGCACCAGCTCCTTCGTGCTTAGGCGTAGAGCGGGCTCGTCCTGCTCGCGGCGGGATTCTGCGATCATCTTAACGCCTAAAAACGATAAAATTCCAAACGCGACGAAGTGATCGATCTGCGCGATAAATTTTACGAAATTTATCCCCAAAGCGTAGCCTGCTAGCGGCATTATAAACTGAGCCGCCGCGTAGAAAAACGCGATGCGCGCGATCTGTGCAAATTTTAAATTCGGATATTTCGCGCCGTTTGAGATACTAAGCGCGACGCTGTCCATCGCAAGCGCAAAAGCGATGAGTAAAAGCTCCATATTTAGCCCTTTTGGTATTATAAAAGCGTTGATTATACATTAAAATTTATGAAATAAAATGAACAATCTTAAATCGGGAAAAAGCCTTGCTTAAAAATCTAATTCTTTGCCTTTTGCCGCTCATAGCGGCTGCGAGTTGGGAAGAGGTCGCCGTAAAGGGGCTGGACGTCGTCATCAGCGCAAACGTGGGCGATAGCGAAAATTTTAAAAGCTCGCTAAGCACTCTAATCGAGCGCGCCGCAAGCGAATACGAGCGCGAAGGGATCGAGGACTACGAGCTCGATCTGCCGGGCTATCTGACGCAGCGCGCCGGCAAAAAAAGCATCGCCGTGCAAAATATGCGCCGCCTGGCCACTCAAAAGCTAAATCCCGCGATCGAGCCGCTAAAAAATTTGATACTTACTAAAATCAAAGAGATGCCCGAGGCCGATACCAAGGCGGTTATGAGCGGCGAAGTGCTGTTTAGCCACTATTTGCGCACAAACGCCTTTGATGAAATTTACGATATTTTGCTGCCGTTCGCGCGCGCTCTGGGCTCGGACGCGGGCTTTGCCAAAAGCTACAAAAATGCCGTGGGCAAGGAGATTGCGGACGATTTCGGCAGCGAATTCAGCAGCGCCTTCATCAACGAAAGTTTTGATTTTTTAAGCAAAAACGAAAGGGAGTTTCGCAAAAACTCGGGCGCGATTTTAAACGCCATAAAGACGATCAGATAGGCGCGACCGCACCAAGATCTCGGCGAAATTTTACTTTAAATTTATGAAAAATTCTATCTCGGAGCTCGCGGAAAATTTTAATTCAAAACCCGCTTTAAATTTTATCTCAAATCAGGCATGTGAGTGCGCGAAAAACACAGCGCGCGG
>CALHQN010000309.1 GCA_938036585.1 uncultured Campylobacter sp. | reverse complement strand
AGTAAAATTTTAATCCCTAGTATCGCAGGCAAAATTTTAAATTTGAGCGCGGCGCACGGATATTGGGCCTAAAGGAGCGGGCGGATGCTAGATTTAGAGCTTGCTTCGCGCATTACGATCATCACAAATCGCGCGCTCTGCGGCGGCGAGGCGGCGCTGCTCGCGCGTATGGCGGATTTTGCCGCGGCGGGCGTAGGCGAGATCGTCGTGCGCGAAAAGGATTTGGACGAAGCGGCCTATGCAGCGCTGTTTGGTAAAATTTTACTCGCCTGCAAGAATGGGTTTTGCACGGATACGGCTCGTGCAAACGTGATTTTTGCAGAAGAAGCTTGCACTGCTAAATTTGGCGAAACCCAGGCTTTCGCGAGCGAATTAGACGCGAGCGCGGCCTACGCGGATAAAATTTTGCTCTGCGAGCACGATGCAGACGAAGTTTTGTTAAAAAAGCTCCATTCGGGCGGAAGCAAAAGCGAGCTTTACGCGGATGGGGCTCGCAGTCACGGTGCCGCTACAGATGAGATACGATCTAAAAATTCCGCTTGCGTTTTAGATGAAATTTTGTCTGAAAATTTTACCGTCGCTGCAAACTGCGAGAATGATAGCGCGCCTGGCGAAATTTCGCTTCAGGCCGCCGCCCGCGAAATAAAGCCCGTGAGCAGAATCGCGCAGAGCGCAGGAAATGCGGCGGACGAACAGGGCGGAGAAAACACGGGGAGGCTGGAAAGCGCACACGGCGCAGAGAGCGTGGTCGGAGCGGGGAATTCCGAGAGTGCAGAGAGCGTAAAAGAGACGGAGAATTCCAAGAGTGTGGAGGGCGCGCAGAGCGCAGAGAGGGCAAGGCGCCAGCCCGCGATCTTTGTGCATAATTTCGCAGATTTTGCGCTGCGCAAGGGCGAGAGAAATTTATGGCTGCCGCTCGGGGTTTTGCGGAGCTTTAGCGCGGCGCACGGCGCGGAGTTTTTGCGCGCAAATTTCAAAAAATTGGTCACTTCCTGCCACAGCGAGGCGGAAGCGCGCGAGGCGCTGGAGCTGGGTGCCGGCGCAATCTGTCTGAGCCACATCTTCGCGACCGATTGCAAGGCGGAGCTAGCGCCGAAGGGGCTAAATTTGATCCGCGCCGTGCGGGAGTTTTTCGCGGGCGAAATCTACGCGCTAGGCGGCATCACGCCGCACAATTTCGCCTCCGTCTTACGCGCGGGAGCCGATAGGATCGCCGTTATGAGCTCTGCGATTACGGCGCGGGACGCTCTTAGCTTAGTAGCGGAATTTCAAAGGCTCCATCAGGCCGCTGGCGGCAGTAAAATTTCATAAATTTAGACTTCAAAGCGGCTTTATTCTGGCGTGGGTGCGCGGCGTTTTCGAGTATTCAGCGCGGTCATTTGCATTGCGGCGGCTTTGCTTGATTTGGATGCGACAGCTCGTTTTATAATATCTGAGTGCGGCGGTTTCTTTGGGCGAATACGGCGGCGGCTTCGTTTGGCTTTCGAGTTTGGCGGCTCGTATGCGGGCGACTTGGGCAGCGCGCGTTTTTAGTTCGTTTGGAGACATGGTATAAAATTTTAAACCATGGGATAAATTTTGCCGCATTAGGCGCTTTTTAAAATTTTACTAAAGCGTTTGTTTGTTACGTCCTAAACAGATCGTGTCGTTTCGGCTCGCTTCCAAGGCAAAATGCTGCGCCGCTCGAGTAGATGAAATTTATTTAGATACTGCATTTTTGTCGACGGTGCATAGAGTATTGTATCTATCTGCGCGCGGCGTAAAATTTTAAAATTCTAGGCGCGCTTGATCTGTAGGGTATGTGACGGGCGATGTAAATTTTGTATTCAAAGGCTCGCGCAGCCGCGCTTAAAATTCACGCTCATCTTATGGCGTCGCCGCTCAAAGACATACAGCGCGCTGTGTTTTCGAGACCTGTCGCCGCGATGAAATTTCGCACTTGCCAAGAGCCGGATAAGGAGATTACGCAGCAGAGTTGCGCGGCGTGTTTCAAGCTTCTAGCGCGCCGAAATTTTATTCCGCCAAAGCTCGCGCGGAGCCGCAAATCAAAACTCAAGCCGCGTCTAAATTTTAAAACCCGGCGGCGCAAATCTCATTCCACGAGTCGCGCGCGGATGTCGCCGAAGAGCAGCACGTCCTTCAAAACGGCGCGATCGGCGTAACCGCGCTCGTTTAGGCTCAGGTGCAGCTCGCCTCGGCTGCTAGAAAATATCGGCTGGTTGATAAAAACCACGTAAATCGCCGCAGCCTGCTTATCCGTGCCACGCTCGCTAGGTTTCGCACTTGCCGCTGCGTCGGAGTTGGCATCCGTCTCGCTAGGCGGCGCGACGCCAAGCTCGCTTGCGATATTTGCGGCGGCGCTTCCGCGCGGCATTTCGATGTCGATCCTTCCGTCGGCGCTTTTTGCGCCCGCGGCTCGGACGAAAAATTTATCGCCCGAGTGCGGGATTTTAGAGAAATTGAAAAACAAACTCAGCAGGTCGTTCGTCGCAAAATAGGGTAAAATTTCGTCGCTTACGAGCTGTAGCTCGCCGCCCGTGCCCTTGAACTTTTGAAATTTTATCGTTTTGTGCGCGTAGTCGAAGGCGTAGGTTTTGCGCTCGTTTTTCGTAGTTTTGCCCTTTTTGCGCGAGACCTCGTGGACGTAGAGATCGGGCATCAAAAGCCCCGCCACGACGCGCCCCTTTGAGCGGAAGCTCTCGCGCCTCTGCCCGCTTAGGCTGCCCGCAACGCCCTGCGCGACGGCATCCATGACGATCTCGTAGCGATCGCCCTCGCGCACGAGCCGCGTATTTGCGCTGCCGACCGCGCCGAAAACGCCGAACGAAATTTCATATTTCGCGCTGATCGTCTCGCCAAAAAGCGCGCCCGCGCATAAAATCAAAGTAGCAAAAAATTTCATCCTAACCGTCCTTCCACTTTGCGGCGCCCCAATTATACGGCGCCCGTTAAATTTACGCTCTGCGCGCCGCCCGTAAAACTTGCGCGGGAATCTGCGCCGCGTTTGTAAAATTTACCATAAAAAGCAAAACTCGCGCCGCCTATTTCATTTTCTCCATAGCGTGATTATTAAATATCAGCCGCCGCTCCTTGCCGTCGTGAAAGACCGCGCCGTGCGCGCCTAAAGACGCCGACTGTCACCGCTTTTATATTTACGACGCATATACGGCTCGGCGCGCGCTTGCCAGAAATCGGAGCGATTTTATATTTCGTGCAGGCCGCTTCATCGCAAAGCGTGCCTGTGAATAAAATCAAAATTTTATATTGCGGCTATGTTTGTACTTCGCACTAGCTGCTATGCCGCGCCCGTTAAATTTACGCTCTTTGTGTCGCTTCATCGCATTGTGCTCGCAAAGCTCGCGCATAAAATTTGCGCCGTCGCCATTAAAGCGCTTGTTAAATTTACGTTTTTTGCGATGCCGTTTTGTGCCGCAAACACGACCGCGTCGGTTGCTTGCAAATCCGATCAAATTTAAACGGGTCTGCTTTCAAAGACTTGCGCGGGTCAAATTTGTAAATTTAATCCTTCCAAAGCCACCATTTCAGCTTGGCTTTGTCTGGGTGCGGAGTATTTGCGTAGTAGCAAACCATGCGATACACGTAGAGGATGCACCTGTCGCTGCCGCGCCCGAGCGCCTTTGTGCGCTCATACATCTCATCTGGATCCGCGCCCTTTAATGAAGCGATGCCCTCGTAGCCGAGTGCCAGCAGATCAGCCTCGGTCGCCTCGCCGACATATGGGATTTTCTTAAAATCGCTCAAATTTACCTCAAATTTCTTTTAAGCTCCGCCAAACTTGTCGCTTCGAATGAAATTTTAAATTTCATTCGTGCGCGCTACGAAGCTTGCTAAATTTTATCTCGCTGCCGCGCCCGGTCATCGTTCAGGCCGCGTTTTTGCAACGATTTAATTAAAATTTCTTGCGCGCTAAAACCATACTTAAAATTATTTTGCATCAAATTTTATGCAAGTTTTGGCGTTAAATTTGCCCCAAAATTCGTTCGCAAATTTCGCGCGGGTTTTGTGCCTGATAGATCGGGCGACCGACCACGATAAAATCAGCCCCCGCCTTGCGCGCGACGTCCAGATCCGCCACTCGCTTTTGATCTACCGCACTCTCGCCAAACGGCCTTACGCCAGGGCAGAGAGTGATGAAATTTGCGCTCGTAGCGTCCTTTATCAGGCGGCTCTCGAATGCCGAGCAGACCATGCCGTCAAGCCCCGCTTCGTAGCTCATCACGCTAAATTTTCGCACGGCATCGCTTAAATTTTGATCGTAAACCGCGCTAAATTCGGTCTCATCAAAGCTAGTTAGCGCAGAAACCGCTAGCACCAACGGACGCGAAGCTAGCTTATTCAGCCGCTCCATCACCGTAGCCATCGCGCGCTTGCCGCTACTTGCGTGCACATTTATCATATCGACGCCGAGCTTAGCGATCTCCTCGGCAGCATCGGCCATCGTGTTTGGGATGTCGTAGAGCTTTAGATCGAGGAAAATTTTAAAATCCCCGAGCTTTTTTAGCTCCTCGATAAAGCCCGCTCCATCGCGCAAATAGGCTCGCAAGCCCACTTTAAGCCAAATTTTATCCGAAAAGTCCGCAAGTCCCTCCGCTAGCTGCAAGCACTGCTGTTTTGAGCTCATATCAAGCGCGACGCAGAGCTTCACAGATCAGCCTTTAGCGCGTCTAGCACGCCATTTATAAATTTCGGCGCCGAGTCGCCGCCCAGCTCTTTGCCGAGCTCGATGCCCTCGTTTATGATGACGGCTTTATCGGTCGGGGTAAATTTCATCTCGTACGCCCCCAGCCTAAGCACGGCGCGCTCGATGCTGCCGATCTCGTTTATCTTCCACTCTTTTAGGCGCGCGTTTAGTAGTGCGTCAAGCTCATCTTCGTGCTCCAAAATACCGTGAAAAAGCGAGAGCGCAAGGCTTCGCTGGTCGTTTCGGATCTTTTTTTCTTCTAAAAACTCCTCGACGAACTCCTCGCTGCAGCTACCCATTTCGCGCGCGTAGAGTAGCGAAACGACGGCCTGCCTGACCTGATGACGAGTCGCCATTTTACGCCTCCAAATTTTTATATAAGCTTAGCATCTCGATCACGCCCGTCATCGCCTCAAAGCCCTTATTTCCAGCCTTTGAGCCTGCTCGCTCGATGGCTTGCTCGATGCTATCTACCGTTAGTACGCCAAATGTCACCGGCTTGCCGTATTTTAGCGTCACGTTTGCGATGCCTTTGGTCGTCTCGGCGCTCACGTAGTCAAAGTGTGGTGTAGAGCCGCGTATCACCGCTCCCACGCAGCAAATAGCGTCAAATTTACCGCTAGCTAGAGCCTTTTCAAGCGCCATAGGTATCTCAAACGCGCCCGGCACTAAAATCAAGCTCAAATTTTTCTCGTCTCCGCCGTGGCGCAAAAACGCGTCCCTCGCGCCCTCGACCAACCTATCGGTGATGATGTGGTTAAACCTAGCGCCCACTATGGCTACCTTCTCACCGCCTTTTAGAGCCAAATTTCCTTCGATTATTTTCATGGTTTCTCCTTTTAGATTATTTTTAACATTACCGCGCTTAGCGTTATTAGCGATAGATAAAACGCCTTTTGCACGCTCATTTTTTCTTTATCAAACACTATCCCGATACCCACGGCTCCGACCGCTCCGATGCCCGTCCAGATCGCGTACGCCACCGACATCGGCATAGCCTGCATCGCATAGCTCAAAAGCCAGAGAGAAATGGCGAAATTTGCGACCAAAATCAAAAAATTCGCCGCCTTTTTCACGCCAAAGCTTTTTTGAAATTTGGTTAGAAAAAACACGCCCGAGACCTCGCAACACCCGGCCGCCAAAAGAGCCAAAACGTGCGTCAAGATTTTAGCCTTTTTAACCCCAGCACGCCCGCGATCAGCGTCGCTATGAAAAATAGCCGCAAGAGATCTGGCGTCTGGCCGCTCGCGCGAAATTCGCTCACGATCTCGGCGATCACGACGAAAAACGCCCCAAGCCCCACAAACACGGTATATGTGATGCTAATGGGCAAGTATTTCATCGCCATTATAAAAGATGTAAAGCTAACGCAAACGAGCATCGCAGTTAGCGCGATCTCTGGTACGTTCACGGCATGCTTTAGCCCATATGCCCAGCCACATTCAGCCAGTGCACCAAGCAATATCCACAAAAAGCCCTTAGTTTGCATCACCTAGGGCGTCTTTTATCTTAAAAATTTGAGCGATA
The DNA here is from genome assembly GCA_938036585.1 of uncultured Campylobacter sp. GTDB lineage: Bacteria > Campylobacterota > Campylobacteria > Campylobacterales > Campylobacteraceae > Campylobacter_B. Next base: position 349 of record CALHQN010000309.1, on the reverse strand, counting down.
TTTGCGTCTAGCTCATCCAAATTTAGCATATTCGGCCCGTCGCAAAGCGCCTCGCAAGGATTTATGTGCGTCTCATAGAAAAATCCGTCCACGCCGGCAGCTGCCGCAGCTCGCGCCAGATACGGCACAAATTTCGCGTCACCGCCGCTTTTTTCACCAAGAGCGCTTGGCATCTGCACGCTATGCGTCGCGTCGAAAATCACGGGCGCAAACTCTCTCATCAGCACCAAATTTCGCATATCTACGACTAAATTTCCGTAGCCAAAGGTGCTGCCTCGCTCCGTTAGCCAGACGCCGTTTTGCTTAGCAACCTCGTATCCATCGCCGCTAACGCCCCTTGTTTCTAGCA
>CALHQN010000308.1 GCA_938036585.1 uncultured Campylobacter sp. | reverse complement strand
GAAGGAGATGGCGCTCGAACTCTTTAAGCCGTTTGTCATGAAAAAACTCCAGGCAGACGGCGCAGCACATAATATCAAATCGGCCAAGCGCATGGTCGAGCGCGCACGCCCCGAGGTCTGGGACGTGCTTGAGGATGTCATCAAGGAGCATCCGGTTCTCCTCAACCGCGCACCGACGCTGCACCGCCTCGGCATTCAGGCATTCGAGCCGGTGCTCACCGAGGGCCGTGCGCTGAAGCTGCATCCGCTCGCGTGTACGGCGTACAACGCGGACTTTGACGGCGACCAGATGGCGATCCATCTGCCGCTCTCTGCCGAGGCGCAGACCGAGGCACGCGTGCTCATGCTCGCGGCAAATCACATCCTCGCGCCGAAGGACGGCAAGCCCATCATTGTAGAAAGCGGCACTACGGCCGAAGCGTATTTTAGAAAAGAGGGTTTTGAGGTCGTAAACTGCGCCACCGCCAATGAATGTTACAGAATGCTTAAGGATAACAAAGGCATGGGGTTTGCGCACGATAATCTTGTCGTTTTGGCTTACGCCGTTATCGATAGCGACACTGAGGTAAATATCAAAAATTTAGGTGTTTCAGATTTCTTGGGTGTTGCCGTGCAGAAGGGCAACAAAGAACTACTGGACTTCTTAAACGGCGAGCTTATAAAACTAAGCAAAGAGGGCTTTATGAAAAAGATCTACAGCGAAACTATCGAGCCGTATTATAAGGGCACGGCGGAGAAAAAATATTTCTTGCTGGATGACCTTTATAGCTTATTTTAGGCGGGCATAGCGATACAGCTCGCCTGTGTTTGTTTTCGTAAGCATAGCTGTGTGCTCTCGCCAGGTAAAATTTAAAAGGCTCACATAGCCTTGCTATTTTGTCCGACTTTGCGAGCTTGGTTTGGATTGTAAATTTTACTAACGTGCCGTTGCAGAATTTATAAAATTCCATAGAATTTCGCAGCGGCGTGCTATTTTTGCGGCACTAATAGACGCACAGAATTTTATAGCGAAGCGCTAAAATTTAATGAGAGCAGGCAGGGTTTGGCGCAAGGCAGCAAAATTTAAAAAGCCTCTATCATTATGCTTAGAAATTTTAGTTACGAAATTTTATCGCTAAGCTCGCAATTTAGGGAATAATTTCAGTTCTGGCAAAATGAAATTTTAAGAAAATTTACATTACAATTACGAAAAATTTAAAATTCAAGGAGGAAATTATGAAAAAGTC
>CALHQN010000307.1 GCA_938036585.1 uncultured Campylobacter sp. | reverse complement strand
TCGAGCGATGAAATTTTAGACGCCGCGAACGATCAAATTTCGTGCGACCCGAACGATGAAATTCTACAAAATGCGCAGGGTGAAATTTCAAAAAGTAGCGCGGATAAAATTTTGGCTGCATTTAAAGCTTTGCATGGCGCGGACGATAAAATTTTAAAATTTTGCAAATTTTAAAACTCCGTAAATTTCGACTTTTATAGGCTCGTCATCTCCTCGGCGCGCGCGAGAAGCTGCTTTGCGCCCTTTTCGATAAAAGCGCGCGCGAGCTCCGCGCCTATGCTTTGGTATTGCGATTTTTGTGCGACGATGCTTTGGCGGATGCTCTCGCTGCCGTCGGGTAGGCCCACGATCGCGCCGATGTGGATATTTTCGCCCTCAAGGCGCGCGTTGATGCCGATCGGCACCTGGCAGCCACCCTCTAAAACCCTGACAAAATCCCGCTCCACGGTCGTTTCGATAATCGCGCACTCGTCTTTTAAAAATTCTATCGTGCTCAGGATTTGCGGCTCGTCCACCGCCTCGATGCCGAGCGCTCCTTGTCCCATCGCGGGGATCATCTGCGAGACCTCAAAGGGCGCTAAGTGTCTCACTTCGGCGCGTAAATTTAAGCGGTTGATGCCCGCCATCGCCAAGATGATCGCGTCGAATTCTCCGTCTTTGAGCTTTCGCAAGCGAGTTTGGACGTTGCCGCGCAAGGAGATTATCTCTAAATCCGGGCGCATGCTAAGCAGCTGCATCTTACGGCGAAGGCTCGTAGTGCCGACTTTCGCGCCGCGGGGCAGCTCGTTAAATTTAGCGTATTTTTCGCTAATCATCGCATCGCGCACATCTTCGCGCGCGCAGATCGCCGCTAGCACTAGCCCCCGCGGAAACTCCACAGGTACGTCTTTTAGACTATGCACGGCGATGTGAGTTTCGCCTCGAAGCATACTCTCCTCAAGCTCCTTCGTAAAAAGCCCCTTGCCGCCGATCTTTGCAAGCGGCGTGTCTAAAATTTTATCGCCTTTGGTTTTCATACTTTTTAGCTGCGCTTGGATGCCGCGGGCGTTAAGCAGCGATGCGATATGCTCGCTCTGCCACAGAGCAAGTACGCTGCCGCGCGTAGCGATGGTTAAATTTCTCATTTTTCCTCTCCTATGCTCTTTCGGATCTCGATTTCGTTCTCTTCGATCACCTCGACATCGATTACGTCGTCGTTTGTGTGGCGGCGTCGCCAAAATTTTCGTTCGCTTTTTTCCGAATTTTCGCTACTGGTGTTAAATTTAGGCACGTCGCTGGTGACGCAGTAAAACGACGCAGTGATTACGCAAACGCCCAAAATATCGCCGAAAATGCCAGGCGCAATGAGAAAGACGCCGCCTACTACGAAGCCCACGCCGCTTAAAATTTCTTTCGGCGAGATTTTCATTAGATTAAAAAACCCCATCCACGAGCGGTTTGCTACGACGTATCCGCCTAAAATCGCGCTTATGACGATCTCTACCGCATACGCCGCGAAGCCGTTTGCGCTTACGAAATAATAGGTCGTAAATGCCTCAATTATCAGATATGGAACGATCAAAAGCCTAAACATATTTTTCCTTGAATCATCACTTTAAGCCGCGCCTTTTTAAAGACGCTAAAATTTAATCGCGGATTTTAGCAAATTCCGTCTGAATTTTTAATGTATCGCAAGAGTCCCTCGCAGCCGCGCTTGATATCTGCATAGCAGCGCTCAAAATCGCGCGTGTAGTATGGATCTGCGATTTGTAGGTGTTCGGGATGGGTTAAATTTGAACCGGCATCCTTTAAATTTAAGCCGGTTTGCTTTGCTGAGCCTTTGAAATTTCGCGCATCGCAGTCTGTAAAATTTTCCCCTGCAAATTCCAAAAGAAATTTTACCTTAGCCATATCCTTACCGCGAAAAATTCGCCCCAGCGAGCGCATATTTTCATCATCCATGCAAATATCAGATCGTAGCGCTCGTAGTCTGCGGGCGTGACCTGCACGGCGCGATGCGCTACGAGCGGCACCTTTTGCTCTTTTAGCACGCGCTGCGTCTCGTAGTAGGGCGGCGAGCCGATCTCGTCGGCGTGCGTCGCCGCAGAATCCACGCTCACGCGCGCATCTAGGCCGCTTTGATTAATGAAATTTTGCATCACGGACTGTGCCATCGGCGAGCGGCAGATATTGCCGTGACAGACGAAAAGTAGCCTCACGCGCGCCTACTGCGTGATGATGTCGTAGTTTTTCGGAATCGCGGGTTTAAAGATCGCCTCGTTTACCGGCGCGTTTTTGCGGACATTGCTTAGATTTATGACGACCTTATTGTCCATTTTGTCAGTATAGCTGATCTTGCTCGGCAGACCTTCTTTCATCTCGATTAGATATTTCACGTCGTCGAAGCTCGCCTCATAAACGCCGTTTTTATTTGGCTTTGCGTTCGCTAAGATAGCCGTTAAATTCGGCGTTTCTTTGATATTCGTGATGATAGCTTGCTCGAGTTCGGGCTCGATTACGACGACCTTTGTGAAGCTAAAAAATATATTTTTTATCGTAGGGGTCTTATAATGCCACACGGCGTTCTCTTTCGTAGCGCTAAAATCGCCGCCGTAGCTGATTTTCGCGTCGTCGCTCTGTACGGTTTGCGAAAAATTTGCGCTCAGCGTATCGAATTCTATCCCGCCCGCAAACGCAAAAACGCAGCTCGCCGCTAAAGAAATAAGAGTTTTTTTCATAAATTTGACCTTTATTTTTGGAAATTTGCGCGTATTATAGCCGTTTTTCTAGGATTTAATTAAATAGAAACTAAAAATATGTTAATATGCGCGATTAAAAATTTTAAAAGTAAGGTTCGGTAATGTTTAAAAAGGTCATCCACGGGATTTTTGGTACTAAAAACGATAGGATCGTCAAGCAATACGCCAAGCGCGCGCTAAAAATCAGCGCGTTAGAGGAAAATTACAAGGCGATGGACGATGCGGCGCTAAAGGCGGAATTTGAAGCGTTAAAAGCGCAGGTAAGAGCCGGAGAAAAGAGCATGGACGATGTGCTAAACGAAGTGTTTGCCATCGTGCGCGAGGTCGGTAAAAGGGTGCTAAATATGCGCCACTTCGATGTTCAGCTGATAGGCGGTTTGGTGCTAAACGACGGCGCGATCGCAGAGATGAAAACGGGCGAAGGAAAGACTCTCGTAGCGACTTTGGCGGTAGTGCTAAATGCGATGGAGGGCAAGGGCGTGCATGTCGTAACCGTAAACGACTACCTAGCCAAGCGCGATGCCGAACAGATGGGCGAGCTATATGAATTTTTAGGGCTTAGCACCGGCGTGATCGTAGGCGGAGAATACGACGACGCCAAGCGCAAGGCCGCATACGCGTGCGACATCACCTACGGCACAAATAACGAGTTCGGCTTTGATTATCTGCGCGACAATATGAAATTTAGCGCCGAGGACAAGGTGCAGCGCGGGCATCATTTCGTAATCGTCGACGAGGTTGATAGTATTTTGATCGACGAAGCGCGAACGCCGCTAATCATCTCAGGCCCTACGAACCGCACTCTGGACGGCTATATCAAAGCCGACGAAGTAGCGCGAGCGATGATCCGCGGAGAGGCGCCGGCGGATCCCAAAGAGAAGCCTACCGGAGATTTTACGGTAGATGAAAAAAATCGCGCCGTTTTGATTACCGAAGCGGGAATTTCAAAAGCCGAGAAGCTTTTCGGCGTAGATAATCTTTATAGTCTCGAAAACGCCGTGCTTAGCCACTATCTTGATCAGGCGCTTAAGGCGAACAATCTTTTTGAAAAGGACGTGCACTACGTCGTGCGCGACGGACAGGTCGTAATCGTGGATGAATTTACGGGGCGTCTGAGCGAAGGTCGCAGATTTAGCGAAGGCTTGCATCAGGCGCTTGAAGCCAAAGAGGGCGTGCAGATCCAAGAGGAGAGCCAAACTCTTGCCGATATTACCTTTCAAAATTACTTCCGCCTTTATGAGAAGCTCGCCGGTATGACGGGCACGGCGCAGACGGAAGCGACGGAATTTTCTCAAATTTACAAACTCGAAGTAGTCTCGATCCCTACAAACGTGCCGGTCATTAGAAAGGATCAAAACGATCTTATCTACAAAACCGAGCGCGAGAAATTTGACGCCGTCATTGGTGAGATCAAGCGGCTAAATTCCAAAGGCCAGCCCGTGCTCGTGGGCACCGCGTCGATCGAAAAAAGCGAGAAGCTACACGAGCTTTTGGTCAGAGAAAACATCGCGCACTCCGTGCTAAACGCCAAAAATCACGAGCGCGAAGCGCAGATCATCAAAGATGCAGGCGTAAAGGGCGCGGTGACGATCGCTACGAATATGGCGGGACGCGGCGTGGATATCCGCATAGACGACGAAGTGCGCGCTTTGGGCGGGCTATATATTTTAGGTACCGAGCGTCACGAAAGCCGCCGTATCGACAACCAGCTCCGCGGACGAAGCGGACGACAGGGCGATCCGGGCGAGAGTAGGTTTTTCTTAAGCCTGGAGGACAATCTACTTAGAATTTTCGGCAGTGACAAGATTAAAAATATTATGGATCGCTTAGGTCTAAAAGACGGCGAACATATCGAGTCACGCATGGTTTCGCGCGCCGTAGAAAATGCGCAGAAAAAGGTCGAGAGCCTGCATTTTGAGTCGCGTAAACATATCCTCGAATACGACGACGTCGCAAACGAGCAGCGCAAGACGATCTACAAATACCGCAACGAGCTTTTGGATCCTGACTACGATCTGAAAGATAAAATCATCCAAAACCGCGAAGAGTACATCTCTAGCGTGCTTGAGGAGCTTGAAATTTTCGACGGCGCAAATATCAAAGAGGTCGATAAATTCCCGATCGTCGCCAAAATCGCTCAAGAAACGGGCGAGGTGCTCGAAAACAGCGAGCTTGAAAAGGTCGATGATTTCAAAGAGCTGAAAGAAAAGATCATCGGCGCGCTTGCCGTTTCGTATGAAAACAAGATGGCGCCGATCGATCCGCAGCAGCGAAAAAGTATCGAAAAGATGCTTTATCTACAGATCGTCGATCGCGACTGGAGAGAGCATCTGTATCAGATGGATATCCTAAAAGCGGGCATCGGACTTCGCGGCTACAACCACAAAGATCCGCTTACGGAGTATAAAAAGGAGAGCTACAATCTCTTTATGGAGCTAGTGATGCGCCTTAAATCCGACAGTATCCGCTTGCTGCACTCGATTCAGTTCAAATCACAGGAGGAGATTGAAGCCGAGCAGCGCGCGATGCAGGAGCGTATGGAAAGCTCGAACGCCAAAGAGCTTGCCGCCGCAAGCACGAATGAAGCGCAGCTAAAGGGCTCAGACGAGTTCGGCGACAAAAAACCTAAGCGAAACGATCCTTGCCCTTGCGGCAGCGGCAAAAAATACAAAGACTGCCACGGCAAGGGCGGTCCTAAAAAAGGCGGCTTTGCGAGGTAAGCGCGGCGATCGGTCGTAAATATCGCGCGATCGGCGGTCTAGATTGCGAACATCGCGCGATCGGCGCTTTTTGATCTTGCCTTGCCTTTGTATTTAGCGAATCGGTAGAGGGCGAAAGGCGTCATAAAATTTTAAAAGAGGCTTGATCGCGAGGCGGTGCAGACGGCGCGCAAAGCTGCGCAAGAGGGCGGAATTTTAGTTTTGAAATTTTAAAATTTTAAAGCGCATTCAATGTTTTGCCGCATATTTTTTATAGCGTTGTTGCGGTGCGCCGTGCTGCAGGAGTGCGACCAGCGGCGTTGCGATATTTAAATTTAGTGCGCTAAGATACGGCATACATTTAAATTTTAAATTTATGCGATGCGGGCGAGCTTGTAAGCAAAGCTCGCCTTTAAATTTCTAAGAATTTCAAAATTCCAAAAGGTTTTAAATTTTTGAAATTTTAAAATTTTGAGGCATTTGAAATTTTAAAATTTAGAATTCTGATTTAGAATTTCAAGGTCTGGTAAGACGATCTGTTTGATTTGCCGTACCCGATATCTCTTGGGGGCGAATTTCATTGCGTATAAAATAGATTTCTGCGCGATTTTAAATTTTCAAAGCAGGCTGAAGCTTTCATATTTGAAGGCGCAAAAAACTCGTTTTTGAAATTTTAAAATTCCAAAATACTTAAAATTTCACATAGAATTTAGCGCTAAATTTTATGTGAAATTTTACAAGGACGGCTTTTTGGTAAAGTATTTATTATTCAAATATCTCAGATTCGACCGCTCTCAGCCCTTTATTACGCTTTCGGCGCTGCTTGCGTTCTTGGGCGTGGGCGTAGGGCTTACGGTGCTCATCGTCGCGATGGCGATAATGAACGGCTTCGATAAGGAATTCGAGCGCAAGCTCTTTACGATGAACTACCCGATCACGATCCACAGCCACTTTCGCGGCGGTATTTCAAAAGATGACGTGGAGGGGCTGCGGGCGGACTTTCCCGATCTGATCTTTAGCCCCTACATCAGCTCGCAAGTCATCGCCAAAAGCGGCGAGAAGCTCGAGGGGGGGCTGATTTTCGGCGTAAATTTAAACGACGAAAAGCGGATCAACTCCGTCGTCGCAGCGGGAGCCAAAGACGCCAATTTAACGGATTACGGCATCATGATAGGGCGCGGGATCAAGGATGAGTTTATGCTGGATGAGGGCGAAAAGATCACGATGATCTTTACGAAGAGCGATCCGGGCGGCTTTGCGCTGATTCCTAAGATGAAGCGCTTTGAAGTGCGCGCGGAATTCAGCTCGGGACTGATCGCCTACGACAAGGCGTATTCCTACGCGGACGCAAGCGATTTAGCCAAAATTTTAGGCTACGACGAGGGGACCTTCGACGGCGTGCATGTTTTTTCAAACGATCCGTTTAAAGACCTGGAGCGCATCAAAAAAAGCCTTCCCGGCGGCACCAACGCCGTGGGCTGGTGGCAGCAAAACGGCAATTTTTTCAGCGCCCTTGCGCTTGAAAAACGCGCGCTTTTCATCGTGCTGATGCTAATAATCCTGGTCGCGAGCCTAAATATCGTAAGTTCGCTTCTAATGACCGTGATGAACCGCCGCCAAGAGATCGCGCTTTTACTTAGCCTGGGCGCTAGCAAAAAGGAGGTTAAGAGAACTTTTTTCGCGCTCGGAGCCACGATCGGCGGCGGCGGCATCATATTCGGGCTCATTTTGGGCTTATTTGGCGTGTGGCTGCTCGGAAGCTTCGACATCGTAAATCTGCCCGCCGACGTTTACGGAAGCTCCAAGCTGCCGATGGAGCTTTCGCTAGGCGATTTGGCGATGATTTTAATCGGCGCGGTGCTTATCGTGGCGCTTTCGTCATGGTATCCGGCCAAAAAAGCCACGCAGATCGACGTGCTGCAAACACTGCGTAACGAGTAAATTTAAACGCGGCGCTTTAAAAATTCGGCGAAATTTTAAAATTCCAAAGCGGCGTGGATGTATTTAGCAGTGTATTTAGCGCGGCATTTCGGCGAGTATGGCGGAGGCTGCGCGATCTTGTACGTCACGCGTCGCGTAAAATAGCACTAAATGCGGTTTACGTCGTTAGAATTTTGATTCTTGCGCGATATTATAAGCTGCGCAAAGTCTAAATTTTGATAAATTTGCGTTGCTCGAATTAGTCAAAATTTTAAATTTCAAAGGGGAGCAAAATTTTATGAGCGCTTTTTTAAATTTTGTAAATTTTTACAATCAATCAAGGATTAAATCATAAAAATTTTGAAAGGATTTATAGTGAAAAAGATCGTTTTATTTCTGTGTGCGACCCTGTTTCTGTGCGGCTGCTCTAGAAGCGGGCCGCAAGACGCCCCCGAGCAAGATACAACACCAAGCCACCATTATCATTATACAGGCTACTATTACGCATAAAACGGGCGCTGCGCAGCAAGCCGCAATACGGGTGCTATAACGACGGGCAGCAAACACAACATCGCAGTTCTTACTCGCCCGTGGATAAAAAAGGCTCAATCCCGCAATACTGGCTGTACGAACGCCAAAACCTGAGCAAGCGGCGCCAAGACGCCCATCCGCTTATGATGCGACGATAAAATTTTGGCTTGCTTAAACGGGCTTAAATTTAGGACGAAATTCTTTTTAAAATTCTTTCAAATTCCCATAAAATCCCGCTGAATAAATCTAAATTTTATAAATTTTAGGGTAACATTTGCCTTATTTTTCAAAAAGGCTTTAAATGACTTTAATCGACGGCAAAAGCATAAGCGCGAAGGTAAAAGATGAGATCAAATCGGCCGCTTCGGATCTTGCCGCAAAGGGCGTAGAGCCCGCGCTGGCGGTGATTTTAGTAGGCGAGGATGCGGCGAGCAAGACCTATGTCGCGAGCAAGGAAAAAGCCTGCGCCGCCTGTAGGATCCGCTCCGTAGCGCACCGCTTGAGCTCCGACGTGAGCGAAGCGGCGCTTTTAGAACTGATAGAAAATTTAAACGAGGACGAAAGCATCGACGGCATTTTGGTGCAGTTGCCGCTTCCAAAGCACATTGATACGAATAAAATTTTAGAAAAAATAAGCTCGCAAAAGGACGTGGACGGATTTAGTGCGATAAACGTAGGCAAGCTTACTAGCGGGCTTTCGGACGGTTTTGTGCCTTGCACTCCGCTTGGCGTGATGCGCCTGTTTGAGGAATACGGCGTGCAGATCGCGGGCAAAAATGCCGTCGTGCTGGGTCGTAGCAACATCGTCGGAAAGCCGATGGCGATGCTGCTCCTCGAACGGCACGCGACCGTCACGCTCTGCCACTCACGGACGGAACACCTTG